>JBOGGP010000178.1:0-5549 GCA_050744105.1 Acidimicrobiales bacterium | reverse complement strand
ATCTTCGCCGTGCCCCAGGCCCTCACGCGGTCGTCCCCGGGGACCCTGGCGACCTTGGCCACCGGTCACCGCCACCTCCGGCGTCGGGGACCTGGTGCCGTCCTGGCTGTCATGGCGGTTGCCTTCGCCGCCGGGTTTGGCTGGCTGTCGTGGCGCCAGCAGTCCAACTTCGGGATCTTCGGCTTCGATCTGGGTATCCACGACCAGGCCATCTGGCTGGCTTCCACCGGCCACCGCATGTTCGACACAGTCCGGGGCCTCGACTACTTCGGCGAGAACGTCAACCTGATCTCGCTGGCGTTCGTCCCGCTCTACTGGCTCGGCGCCGGCCCGCACCTGCTGGTCCTGTTCAACGCCGCCGTCCTGGCCGCCGGCGCCCTGCCCCTGTGGCTGATCACCAGGGACCGCATCGTGAACCGGTGGGCGGCGCTGGTCGTCCCCGGGGCCTACCTGCTCTATCCCTCGCTGGGCTACCTGGCGTGGTGGGGCTTCCACCCCGACAGCTTCACCGTTACGCCGCTGCTGTTTGCCTGGTGGTTCGCCATGAGGCGGCGCTGGGTCCCCTTCGCCGCCTGCGTCCTCCTGGCTCTGGCCGCCAAGGAGGACGCCGCCCTGGCCGTCCTAGGTATGGGCCTGGCCATCGCCTGGTGGCGGCACTTCGAAGCGGCCCCCGGCACCTCAGTCGCCCGCCGGCCCGCCCACTCCCGCCGACCGACCTATTCCAGCCGCCGGGCCTACCGCCGGGCCGGTCTGGTCGCCGCCGCCGGAGCCGTCGTTTGGTTCGAATTGTGCACCAAGGTCATAATCCCCGGCAACAACGGCGGGGCCGCCCCGTTTTACTCGTCCTACTTCCCGGCCTTCGGCACCACCCCCCTGGAGGTGGCCTACAACGCCGTGCGCCACCCGAGCCGGTCGTGGCACGTGGCCCAGCTGGCCACCCGGCGCACGTACTACTTCCAGATGCTTGCCCCGGTTGGATTCCTCGCTCTCCTGGCCCTGCCCGCCTTGTTGGTGGGGTTGCCTCAACTGCTGGTCAACGTGGCCGACCAGGCCGAGGGCCTCAGCTTCACCAGCCAGTACGGGACGCTCGTCATGGTCGGCGTCTTCGTCGCCACCGCCGAGGCCCTCGGGGTGGTCCGCCGCCGGCTTCCGGCCCTCGTCGGACCGGCACTGGCCCTGCTCGCCGCCACGACGCTGGCATCCACCCTGGCCTGGGGTATCACGCCCGCCGGCTCCCGGTTTCACACGTGGTGGCGGGCGTCGGATCCCGTCGCCGCCCAGCTCGGTCACGCCTTGTCGCTGGTACCGGTCCGGGCCGGGGTGTCGGTCACCTACGACCTGACCACCCATGTCACCCACCGGGTCGACGCCTTCGAGTTTCCCAACCCGTGGATCGACGTCAACTGGCTGTCCAAGACGGTGCCCGAGCGCCCGGCGGCAGTCTCGTGGATCGTCGTCGACGGGGCCGTGCTCGACGACACCAGCAGGGTGCTCCTGGACCACCTCACCTCGCCCGGCGGGGGATTCCACGTCGTCTACCAGCGCTCGGGAGTCGAGGTCGCCACCCGGGACCTCCTGTCCGGTCCCTCAGGTCACTCAGGTCGACCAGTCGTCCAGTAGCTCCTTGCGCAGCAGGTCGATCTGGACGGTGAGGGCGCCGAGCAGCTCCTCCCGGTTGGGCTCCCGGGTGGTGCGGTAGCACCAGCTGTCCTCGCCGTCCTCGTAGCGCACCTTGATCAGCACGAAGGCCTCGACGGCGGAGGCGCCTTCGGCCAGGGGGTCGATGGCCAGGTCGGCGAGCACCTCCCCGACGGGCCGCCTGTCGTCGGCTGGCGGCTCCGCTTCGGCGTGGCCCGGCGACGTGTCCGACATCAGCGGGCGAGCGTACCAACAAGGCCGGCTCTGGCACCAAGGGCGACCAAGGGCCAAGGTGCCCACGCTTCACAGGCGGGTCACCGCCTCCTCACGGATCCATCACGTCCGGGCGCTTACATGTACCGGCAACCGCATCCTGGCCAGGAGGGCAGATGGACACCACCCGCAGTGACGTCGCCCACCTTTACCGGCGCGCCGGCTTCGGCGGCCGCCCGGCCGAGCTCGACGCCGCCGCGTCGGCCGGGTACCAGGCGACGGTGGACAGCCTGCTCGCCGGCCTGGGGCCGGCGCCCGACCCGGCCGGGGACGGGGTGGTGGTGCCCACCTTCGCCCCCTTCCAGGTCCCCACCGGGGCACCTGGCACTCCTGGGCGCCTGGCGGCCAACAAGGCGTTGCTGGCCAGTTTCCGCCAGGAGCTCTACCCGCTGCAGGAGTGGTGGCTCAACCGCATGATCGTCACCTCGACACCGCTGCGGGAGAAGATGACCCTGCTGTGGCACGGCCATTTCGCCACCGCCGTAAGCAAGGTGCGCGATCCCAACCTGATGTACCTGCAGAACCAGCTGTTTCGCCGGGCCGGGGGAGGCAGCTTCGAGGACCTTACCCAGGCGGTGGCCAAGGACGGCGCCATGATGGTGTGGCTGGACACCTCCACCGACAAGAAGGCTCATCCCAACGAGAATTTCTCACGGGAGCTGATGGAGCTGTTCACCCTCGGGGTGGGCAGCTACAGCCAGGGCGACGTCGAGGCGGCGGCGGCCGCCTTCAGCGGCTGGACCTACGAGCGGGCCACCAACCAGTGGGCCCTGCGCCCGGCCCAGCACGACGGTTCCACCGTCACGTTCCTGGGCCAGAGCGGTCAGCTCAGCGGCGAGGAGGTGATCTCGATCATCCTGGCCCAGCCGGCGTCCGCCCGCTTCGTGGTGGCCAAGGTGTGGAGCCAACTGGCCTACCCGGTGTCACCGGCGGACCCGGTTGTCGACGACCTGCTGGGCGCCTACACCCCTTCGTACGACATCGCCGGCCTGCTGCGCGCCGTGTTCATGCACCCGGGCTTCCTTTCACCGCCGACCCGGACAGGATTGGTGAAGCAGCCGATCGAGTACGTGGTGGGGGCGGCCCGGGCCCTGCGCCTCGACGCCGGAGGTGAGCCCCTCGACCCCGCCTCGGCCATGCCGGTCGCCCCGTCCGGGCGTCCGGTGGGCCCCACCCTGGTAACCGCCGCCACTGCCTTGGCCCAGACCCCCTTCGACCCCCCCAACGTGGGCGGCTGGCCTCAGAACGAATACTGGTTGAACACCGCCACCGCCCTGGCCCGCCTCCGGGTGGCCGGGTTGATGGTGGCCCGTGCCGACCTATCCGCCGTGGACGCCACGCCGACCTCCCAGCGCCCGGCCCTGGTGGCCCAGATGCTCGGCCTCGATCCCTGGGGCCCGACCACGGCGGCGGCCCTGGCCCACGTGGCCTCGGACGCCAAGGATCTGGTGGCCCTGGCCCTCAATGCCCCCGAGTACGTCCTCAACTGACCGCACCAGACCGGCCGCATCCAAGCCTGCGAGAGGGATCCGAGATGACCCAGCCCCCCGAAGTCTCCACGTGGCCCCCGCCGCCGCCCGATCTGTCCATCCCGACCCGGGCCCGGTTCGGCCGCCGGCGGTTTCTCGTCGGGGCCGGCGCCGTGGGCCTCGCCGGGCTGGCCTCGGCGGCGGCCGTGGAGCGGTGGAGCGCCTTCGGCGGGTCGGCGGCCGGCGCCTCGACCGGTCTCGGCGCCTCGGGCGGGGTATTGGTGCTGGTGGCTCTCTACGGTGGCAACGACGGGCTCAACACGGTCGTGCCCTACACCGACAGCGCTTACCACGCTGGCCGGCCCAACCTGGGCTACCAGCCCAATCAGGTGATTCCCCTGGCCGACGGGCTAGGGCTGAATCCTCAATTGAAGGGCATGAAGGCCCTGTGGGACGCCAAGTCCCTCGCCGTGGTGCGCGGGGTGGGATATCCCAATCCCAGCCTGAGCCATTTCCAGTCGATGGACATCTGGCAGACGGCCAACCTGGACGCAAATGGCTCGGGGTGGCTCGGGCGTTGGCTGGACGCCACCGGCTCCGACCCGCTGCGGGCAATAGGCATAGGCAGCACCCTGCCGCCTGCACTGCGGGGCGAAAAGACGGCGGCCACCGCCATCACCGCGGCCACGATCACCCTTCCGGGTCAAGCCAGCCTCCAAACCGCCTATTCCAGCCTGGCGGCACCCGGACCCGACCGGGTTGGCCTGGCCAGCGCGGTGGCCGGCAGCGGGGCCAACCTGCTCTCGGCCCAGCGGTACCTGGCCCGCCTGAGCTCGGCCACACCGGCCGACGCCGCGAAAGGGGGCGGCACGGGCGAAGCGGCGGGGAAAGGGAAAACCCACTCCCAGCTCGGGGATCAGTTGGGCACTGTGGCCTCTCTCATTACCGCCGGAGCGCCTACACGGGTATACCTGGTCAGCCTGGCCAGCTTCGACACCCATGCCGACGAGAAGGCCAATCAGGAGAGGCTGCTCGGTGAGCTGGACCAGGCTGTGAGCTCTTTTCTAGCCAGCATGAAGGGGACCCCCCGGGGCAAGGACGTCGTCCTTATGACGTTTTCTGAGTTCGGCCGGCGGGTGGCCGAGAATGCCAGCGGGGGCACCGACCATGGCACCGCCTCGCCGCTCTTCGTCGCTGGCGAGGCCGTCAAGGGCGGCCGGTTCTACGGCGAGCAGCCGTCGCTCACCGATCTCGACACCAATGGCGACCTGAAATACAATGTGGACTTCCGTTCCGTGTATGCCACCATGCTCGACCGGGTGGTGGGGGTGGACCCGAAGTCCTTCCTGGACGCCTCGTTCCCGATCCTGGCCCTGATCTGAGCCGGCCGGGCCCCCCGGGCCGGCTCGAAACTGGCTCGACCGAGACTTGACCGGCGAACCGCGGACTGCCATGATGTTACTACGGTCTTAGTAGAATGGTGGTGCCATGGAGTTCGAGGTCGACCCACGATCAGGCCTTCCCACCTACTTGCAGCTGGTGCAACAGGTACGCCACGCCCTGCGCCTGGGGCTGCTCCAACCCGGGGATCAGCTACCGACCGCCCGGGAAGTGGTGGCCAAGCTGGCGATCAACCCAAACACCGTTCACAAGGCCTACCGCGAGCTGGAGCGCGACGGCTTGGTCGGCGTGAGGTCGGGACAGGGGACCTTCGTGGAGCGGTCCTTGACCGGTCCGGGCTACGCGCTGCTGGGCCAGCTACGCGAGCACCTGTTCGGGTGGCTCGAAGCTGCCCGGCGAGCAGGCCTTGACGCCGAAGAGATCGAAGCTCTGTTTCGCTCGACGGTCAAGACCGGAGCGTCCGAGGAAGTCGCGTGACCACGACCTCGATCGCCTTGGAGACGAGGGCCCTGGGACGTCGCTATGGCGACAGCTGGGCGCTGCGGGACTGCTCGCTACGCCTGCCGGCGGGCGGGGTGATCGGCCTGGTCGGCCCGAACGGGGCCGGCAAGACGACCCTGCTGCGCCTTGCCGTTGGCGACCTCCGCCCAAGCGCGGGCGAGATCGCCGTCCTTGGCCGGCCGGTCACTGACTGCCCGGACAGCCTGGCCCGAATCGGGTTCGTTGCCCAGGACAAGCCCCTGTACCCGAGCTTCACCGTCGCCGAGA
>JBOGGP010000177.1:0-5563 GCA_050744105.1 Acidimicrobiales bacterium | reverse complement strand
CGCTCGATCTTGCCCGTGGCCACCAGCGTGATGCCCTGCGGCGCCGGCACCCCGAAGCGCCCGAGGAGGTCCTCGGCGGCCGGCGTGGGATCCTTGTGGGTGTGGCCGCTGTCCAGGAGGGCATTTAGGATGGGGCGCATCGACTCCACCGTGTCCCCGTCCACCCCGAGGGAAATGCCCAGGTTGGGGTTGGGATCTGCGTCCACCGCCACCACCTTGTGACCCTGGTTGGCGAAAGTGAGGCAAAGCGCGCCGGACAGCGTGCTCTTGCCCGCACCCCCCTTGCCGGTAACGGCGATCCTCATGCGACTACCTCCTCAATCAGGGAACGGTTGACCAGCTGGCCCGCCCACTGGCGCAGCGCCGCCACGGCCGGCGCGTCGGGACAGGCGTCGAATGGGGCCAGGCCCCGGCGCTCGGCCTCCACCACCTCGGGGTCGGCAGGGATCCGCAGGGCCGGGGTGAGGCCGGGGTGGTCGGGGTGGTCGCCCCAACGGTTGGCCACGATCATCGCCGGCCGGGGGGCCGCCATCGGCAGCAGGCGCCGGGCCGTCATGGCCGAGCGCCACGCCGGCCCGACCACCACGGCCACCTCGTCGGAGAAGGAGTGGTACCGCTCGAAGGGGGTCGTCGGGCCCGCCTCCAGGTCGGCGACCACGTCCCAGCCGGGGAGGCCGAAGCCGAGGAGGATCTGTATCAGGGCGGCCACGGAGCGCTTTGTCGCCGCCTTGTCCTCCGACCCGATCTTGTCCAGGCCGAGGAACGCGACGCCGTCAGGGCCGGTGGTGGCGAAGCGCTCCACGGCGCCGGCCGGGGTCACCGAGGACGACAGCTGCCACCCGTAGAAGGGGGCGCCGGGGTGCTCCATGACCGCTTCGAGGGGCAGCCCGGCCGCCTCCTGGGGGACGCCCATGCTGAGCGCCAGGCCCGGGCACGTGTCGAGGTCCACGGCCAGCACGCGCCGGCCCATGCTGGCCAGCGTCCGGGCCACCACGCTGGACACGAAGGTCTTGCCCGCCCCCCCCTTGCCGATGACGGCAAGGCGGATGCCGAGGCCGGCCCGGGCCCGGGCCTGCAGGTCGGGACCCGACGCTTCGATCTCGGTCCGGGCCTGCTCCTGGCGTCCCTGCAGGTCACGCTGGTAGTCGAAGATGCCGGCCAGCGCACGGTCAGGTCTCCTTTTCGCCACCTCGACCTGGGGCTGGACGTGGCGGAGGTAGGTGCTCGCCTGGCGGCGCATCGCCATCCACCCCAGGCACGCCTGGGCGGCCGGCGCCCCCGGGCCCGGGGCCAGGGAGTCCACGACGGCCAGCTGGCGACCCATGTTCTCGACCGCCAATTCCTCCCGCGCGCCCACCCGAGCGACTGTAGCCCGTTAGATTCGCCGGCAGGGCTCCAGGACAGGAGGGAGGGCGGCATGGCGCACCGGCGTCGGCGGCGGCGGGGCCGGGATGGCCGAGGCGGCAGCCGTGGTGGGCCGGCTTGCCGAGGTCTGCGGTTCCACCGCCATGGTCGTCCTGATGCACTACGCGGCGGTGGCGGTGATCGAGGCCCACGGCCCCGACCGGGTCAGACCATGTTGGACGAGAGCGAGCTGGCGGTGGCGTCCTTCCTGCTGTCGGTCCTCGGGGAGGGCACCTTCCTGCACCTGCTGGCCTTCGTCGAGCGCCACGCCCCCGACCCCGTCACCGCCCGGGTGTGCCACCTGGCCCTCCAGGACGAGGCCCGTCACGTGGCGTTCGGGATGGCCGACCTGGAGGAGCAGCTGGGCGCCGAGCCCGACCTCCGGGCCCGCCTGGGCTGGGGCGCCGGTGACGCGGCCGCGCTCTCGGCCCTGCACACCCGCAACTTCATGTAGCCGGGGTTCATGTAGCCCGGGGGCCGCTCGTCAGTGGCGGAAGCCGGTGCTGCTGCGGTCGAGGGGGTCGGGGCCGATCTCGAGGTAGCGGTGGCGGAGCCTGTCCCACAGGGCCAGGCGATCCCAGTCGGCCTCGTCGCGGACCGCCTGGTCGTCGGTGATGAACGGGTTGGGCAGGAGGACGGTGATCTGCTGGTCGCCGGCGCCGTTGAACAGGCGAAGCCCCCACGACACCGGGTGATCGTCGACCAGCCGGCGGTACAGCTCGGCCCGCCCGGTGCGCCGCGCGCCCCATGCCTTGGCGGCCGGGTCGTCGCGCTCGCCGGTGCAGAGGTGGCAGTGCCAGGCCCCGAAGTCGATGGTCAGGTAACCGTCGCTCATGGCGAAACTGGGTCTTTGCGGGGCGGCGATCTCCCACGCCGCTCCCGGTACCAGCGGCCCAAAATGCACGTGGCGCCACTCCTCGAAGCAGTCCTCCAACAACCTCTGGAGGGTCGCCGCGTCGCAGGGCAGGGCGAACACCTCGACCGTGCCGCCGTTGTCGTCTCGGATCTCCCCCCTGGTGCTGGACGGCACGATGCTCCCCCCGGGCGATTTGGGCGTCCATCCAACCGTATCATCGGGATCGTGCCCCGGATCCTCGACACCACTCCGTCCTTCGAGGCGTTCGCCCGCAAGGCGTTCCTGGAGAGCCCGTACGTGCGCGAGAAGCTGTGGGAGGAGCGCTACGAGGGGGCCCACCCCGAGGTGTTCGAGGCCTTCTACTCCGAGGAGCCCTCCGTCGCCGGGCGTAGCGCCCTGGTACGGGACCTGACGGCGCTGCGGGAGCTCGCCGGCCCGGCCGCCGCCGTCATGGCCACCCTCGTCACCGAGGTCGAGCCTCGGGTGGCGCGGGCCCTGGGCATGGCCGAGGGGCCTCGGCCGGGCCACGTCCTGCTGGTGGGGCCGATGTCGGCCTCTGCCGTGGTCGGCCAGATGGGGGAGGAGATCACCCTGTTCCACTGCGTGGAGTGGTTCAAGACCGAGCCCGGGGCCCGCATCCTGGTGGCCCACGAGGACACCCACGCCTTCCACCAGCTCCGGGTCTCTCACCCTGTCCCCACCGACCTGGCCTGGACCGCCTTCTACGAGGGGGTGGCACTGCGGGCGTCGCGTGAGGTGCTGCCCGGGCGGGCCGAGCAGGACTACTACTGGTACGGCTACGCCGGCTTCGACGACTGGCTCCCGTGGTGCCGCGACCATGCCGGCGACCTGCTGGCGCGCTTCGGCGACGCCATCGACGACCCGGCGGGCGCCGAGACCTTCTTCGGCGCCGGCCTGGTCGACGGGCAGTGGCGGGTGGGCTTCTACGTGGCCGACCTCCTGGTCGGCCGGATCGGCCGCACCCTCCCCGAGCTGGTGGCCATGACCGTGGACGAGGGCCGTGCCGCTGTCCTCGACGCCCTCGGCGGCGCCTCGGGCGAGACCTAGTGCGCTGTACCCGAGGTACCCAAGCGGCCGGCCCCGACGTTCAGCTGCCGCAGCGCCAGGCGATCAAGAAGACCGCCTTGTCCTGCCGCCGACCATGGCCTGCCGTTTTCAACGTGGAGCCTGTCCAAGCTGGTCGAACTCCTCGTTGCTAGCTTAGCTTAGCTTAGCTTAGCTTAGCTTAGCTTAGCCAGGGGGTCGACGACATCAGCGATGAGGGCCTGCGGGTCCTGCTCCGCAAAGAAGAGGTCTCGTTCCAAGCCGTGAGGACCTGGAGGCAGGCAACCGACCCGGACTACTAGAGGCCAAGAAGAACCGGGTACTGGAGCTCTACGACATCGCCGAGGGCAGGCGGCGCCCGGTGGCGGTGACCGGACGGTGGTGTTCTCGATGGACGAGTTCGAGCCGCTGAACCTGTTGCCCCGGTCCGGCAAGCAGTGGGCACCGGTGGCAAGACGCAACTCGAAGGGCTCGACCACCTCGCCGAGGCGACGCCGGATCCGGGCCACCTACAAGCGAACTCAAGGCGTCCGTCACCTCCTCGCACGTAAGATATGAACCGGGACCACCCCTAACTAAGGGCACATCAAGGTCAACAATGGAACCCCACGCCGTTCCTATGAGGAGCAGAGTTCGATGATCCGCCGTTACATCGCCTGGCGGAACCGCCACGCCGACAACGAGGTACTTCGTGCAATCTCATTGCGCGCAAAAAACGCCTGATGCAGCACTAGCCCAGAAGGCGAGGCGGGCCAGGCGGTCTTCCCGGCCTCGGCATCGCGCCAGTCTAGCCACCCCTTGACATGAGGTACGCCCGGACCTAGCCTTCGGCCATGCCGGCCATGCCGGCCATGCCGGCCATGCCGGCCAGCCTTCTGTTACCCAGCAGCTAGCAAGGAGGAAATGGCTATGACGAAGCGGTGCTTGAAAGGACGTCTCCTCGGCTCTTTGACCGTCCCGTTACTCTTCGCCTCGACACTCCTATTTCCTTCGGCACATGCCAACGCCGCCCAACCTCAGTCCCCGGATCCTGCAACCTGGCCCACCTGCAAGGGTGGCACCTACCAGGCGTACTCAAGGCCTCCTGGGCCTCCTTCCGACATGAGAATCCCGCATTGTCGAGCGCTCCCAACGTCCGCACTTCCTAAGGGCCGCTACCCCATACCTTCAGCCACGGGCCACATTTTTGATGGTGCTGACGGGTACCCGTCAGGCGGTAACAACTTTTACGGCCTGGGAGGTGGTCTTGAGTCAGTAGTGTCCACGCTGTATTCTGGAGCGACACAGTTTTCGTCTAACTGGTACATGGTAAACGACTTCGTCCAAACCTCCCAATGCGCCAGTGGGGGCAATTGGATCCAGGTGGGTTGGGCCCAGACAAGCTTTCTGAACCCCAGTGGGCCGCAAGTATTTGAGTTCGATTCTGAGCGCTGCCAATGGGAGTTCTTTGGTCAATACGGCATCGGACAATACAGCCCGGTATCGTATTCGGTAACAGGTACGGGCACCACATGGACGACCTGGATATATTGGAACAACACTTGGAACCAACTGTTGAGTGCATCCATGCCGTGGTCAACTGCCCCGGTCATCGAGCAACAACAAGAGACCTACAATGACAACTCGTCGGTCCCGACGCCGAACGTTCCCGAGCACGAAAACGAAGGTACTGGGATCAACATCAACGGCACTTGGACAACTTGGACGGGTGGCATTCCGACGCAGGTGTCCAACCAGGCGCCTTACTGCGTTTTCTTCTACTCGCCCTACTACAACTGGGCCGTCGGCGACAACTGCACCGGCGCCCCTCAGCCAGGATGACGGCAATGGCGAATCACCATCTTCGGCGGTTGGTGCTGATTTGGCGGTGCATTCTTTGGTGCTTGGGATTGTCCTTGCTTGCCTCGCCGCTCGTTCTTGGTAGCACCCAGGTTCTCGGCACCTCGTTGGTGTCGAGCCCTAAGGTCGATGCGTCAGGTTACTGGTTGGTCGCCGGCGACGGCGGGGTATTCAGCTTCGGCGACGCCCACTTTTGGGGCAGCATGGGGGGCAGGGCGCTGACCGCCCCGGTGGTCGGCGTTGCCGCAACCCCCGACGGGGGTGGCTACTGGCTGGTCGGCGCCGACGGCGGGGTGTTCAGCTTCGGCGACGCCCACTTTTGGGGCAGCATGGGGGGCAGGGCGCTGACCGCCCCGGTGGTCGGCATTGCCGCAACCCCCGACGGGGGTGGCTACTGGC
>JBOGGP010000176.1:0-5636 GCA_050744105.1 Acidimicrobiales bacterium | reverse complement strand
GCCGCGGCTGGCCCGGCCGTGGTGGGCTCGGCCGGCGCCGGCGCCGCACCGCCCTTGTCGATGAGGGCCTTGATCCCGTAGGCCAGGTTGCGGGGCAGGGCAGCCAGCAGCGAGGCGAAGCCGGCGATGGGAGCGGCGAACCCGCCGGCCAGGCGGGCCAGCAGCACCTCCCGGTTGGGCAGGTCGGCCAGCGCCGTGGTGTCCGCCGCCGACAGGACCTTGCGCCCGAGGACCCCGCCTTTGATCACCAGGGCGGGGTGGAGCCGGGCGAAGTCCCTCAGGCCCTTGGCCACCGCCGCGGGGTCCCCCCTGACGAAGGTGATGGCCGTCGGGCCCACCAGCAGGCTGTCGAGGGTGTCGAGCCCGAGGTCGCGGGCAGCGAAGCGCACCAGGGTGTTTTTGTATACCCGGTAGGCGCCCCCGGCCGGGCCCACGGCCGAGCGCAGGACCTCCAGGTCCTTGACGCTCAGGCCCCGGTACTCGGTGAGGATGGCGGCGTCCGCCCCCCTCAGGCGCTCGCGCACCTCGGTGACCACGCCGACCTTCTCGGGTCTCGGGTTGTCCATGGGTCACCTCCCTTCGTGGCGACGGGGCGCGAGCCGCTCTGCTGCCAGAGGAGGTGCTCGCCTCGTCAGGCCGGGCCTCTCGGCCCGATTACGCGCCGGAGCGCACCGGATGTCTTCGGCTGGTGTCTGTTGCTCAGACGACTCAGGAGGTTAGCCCCGTCACCCGGTGACCGCCAAGTCCTCGTCGGTGACGCGCAGCGAGCTGACGTCCACGTCGACGCCCGGGCCCATTGTCGACGACACCGCGATGGACTTGAGGTAGCGGCCCTTGGCCGCCGCCGGCTTGGCCCGGTTGACCTCCTCCATCACCGCCCTGAAGTTGGCCAGCAGGTCGGCCCGGCCGAAGCTCACCTTGCCGATCGGCACCTGCACCACCCCGCGGCTGCGGGTGTCGGCCCGGTACTCCACCCGGCCCCCCTTGAACTCCCCAACGGCCCGGCCCACATCGGTGGTGACCGTACCGGTCTTGGGGTTCGGCATCAGGCCCCGAGGTCCGAGCTTTCGGCCCAGCCGGCCGACCTTGGCCATCATGTCCGGCGTGGCGATGGCCACGTCGAAGTCCATGAACCCGGACTCCACCCGGGCCACCAGGTCGTCGGCCCCCACCTCGTCGGCGCCGGCGGCACGGGCCTCGTCGGCCGCCGGGCCGGCGGCAAAGACGGCCACGCGCACCTCCTTGCCCGTCCCCGCCGGCAGGGCCACCGTGCCCCGGATGACCTGGTCCGCCTTTCGGGGGTCGACGCCCAGGCGTACGGCCAGCTCGACGGTCTCGTCGAAGGTGGCCCGGGCCAGGCTCTTCACCAGGTCCATGGCCTCGCCCGGAGCGTAGGACCGGGCCCGGTCCAGCCGTTTGGCGGCGTCCGCGTACTTCTTTCCCTTGACCGGCATGCATGCCTCCCTCGGCTTGTCTCGTCGGGTTGACAGCGGCCCGAGATGAGGTGATCCCGGGCTCGCAGGTACACTGACGTGCCCGCGGCCATGGTACCAGCGACCAGCCGGGGGCACCTGGCTGCGTTCGCCGCAGCTGCGACCCAGCACAGGACGGAGCTCATCAGATGGCAGTACGACCACCGAAGAAGGTAGCGCGGGTGATCCGCATCGAGCTGGAGGGGGGCAAGGCCAGCCCCGCCGACCTCGGAAAGGCCCTGGGCCCGGCCGGCGTCAACCTGGGAGAGGTGCTCAACCGCTACAACCAGATGACCGCCGACTCGCGCGGCGACATCATCCCCGTCGACGTGACCATCTTCGAGGACCGCAGCGTCGAGCTGACCCTGCGCACCTCGCCCACCGCCTACCTGGTGCGCAAGACCCTCGGCCTCGACAAGGGCGCCGCCCGCCCCGGCGCGGAGACGGCCGCCACCCTGTCGCGCCAGCAGCTGCGGGAGCTGGCCACCCACAAGCTCGGCGACCTCAACACCGACGACATCGAGGCCGCCGAGCGGATCATCGCCGGCACCGCCCGCTCCATGGGCATCAAGGTGTCGACGTCCTAGCCGGGTGGCCCTCTGGGCAGGCTGACGACGCGAGGCGGTGGGGCCTGCTGGCCGCCGCCGCCGCCGGCTACTAGGTGGTATAGTTTCGCGCTGTCGTAGATGTCTACGTCCGCGGGTGTCTGGCTCCGGCCAGGACCGGGTCCAGAGACCCCGCGGCCAACCGATTCGAGCGCTCCGCTCGGGATTCCCGAGCGGAGTGTCCGCGTGTGACGTCGCCTGGTGGCGCCGTCCGCCACAAGAGGGATATAGCGCGAGTGCCAAGCAAAGCGATCGTCGGCGAAAAGGTCGGCATGACCCAGGTGTGGGACGACCAGAATCGTGCCGTCGCGGTCACCGTCGTGCGCGTCACCCCGGCCCGGGTGGTCCAGCTCAAGACCCCCGAGCGCGACGGCTACTCGGCCCTGCAGGTCACCTACGGCGTGCGCTCGGCCCGCTCGGTGACCAAGCCGGTGGCCGGGCACTACGCCAAGGCCGCCGTCGACCCCGGGCGCCGGCTGGTCGAGCTGAGGGTGGACGACGCCGGGGTGTTCCAGGTGGGCCAGGAGCTGGCCGTCGACGTGCTCTGCGCCGGCGACAAGGTCGACGTCACCGCCACCTCCAAGGGCAAGGGCTTCGCCGGCGCCATGAAGCGCCACAACTTCAAGGGCCAGGGGGCCAGCCACGGCAACCACAAGCACCACCGGGCCCCCGGATCGGTGGGGGCGTGCGCCACCCCGGCCCGGGTGTTCAAGGGCACCCGCATGGCTGGCCAGCTGGGCGATCAGCGGGTGACAACCCTCAACATAGAGGTGGTCTCCGCCGACGCCGAGCGCAGCCTGCTCCTGCTCAAGGGGGCCGTGCCCGGGCCCCGGGGTGGCGTGGTGCTAATCCGGGGCGCCGTCAAGGGGGGCAGGTGATGGTCACCGTCGCCGTCTCCCGGCCGGCCGCCACCGGCGCCGGGGACACCGAGGGTGCGGCGCCGGCCGAGGCGGTGGAGCTCGACGACTCCGTGTTTGGCATCGCCCCCAACCTGCCCTGCCTGCACCAGGTGGTCAAGGCCCAGCTGGCGGCGGCCCGCCGGGGCACCCAGAGCACCAAGACCCGGGCCGAGGTGTCCGGCGGGGGCAAGAAGCCGTTCAAGCAGAAGGGCACCGGCCGGGCCCGCCAGGGCTCGGAGCGGGCTCCCCAGTTTAGCGGGGGAGGGGTGGCGCTCGGGCCCAAGCCCCGCAGCTACCGCCAGCGGACCCCGCGCAAGATGATCGCCCTGGCCCTGCGCTCGGCCCTCTCCGACCGGGCGGCGGAGGGCAAGGTGAAGGTGGTGGCCGGCTGGCCGTGGGCCGAGCCCAGCACCCGGGCGGCCAAGGAGGCCCTCGCCGCCCTGGACGTGCCCGGCAAGGTCCTCGTCGTGCTGTCCCGCCAGGACCAGGTGGCCGCCAGGAGCTTCCGCAACCTGAGGGACATCCAGGTCATCCTCAGAGGCGAGCTCAACGCTTACGACGTGCTGGTCAACGACTGGGTCGTCTTCACCCGCGACACCCTGCCGGGCACCGCGGCGCCGGCACCTGCGCCGGCCGCCCTTTCCCCAACCCCGCCTGCCGGTGCCGCCCCTGACGCGCCGCCAGAGGTGGCACCGTGAGCGACCCCCGCTCGGTGCTCCTGCGCCCGGTCGTCTCCGAGAAGAGCTACGGGCTCCTCGACCACGGCGTCTACACCTTCGTGGTGGCTCCGGGGTCCAACAAGGCCGAGATCGCCCAGGCCGTCGAGGTGGTCTTCGGCGTCACCGTGGTCAAGGTCAACACCCTCAACCGCAAGGGCAAGCTCAAGCGCAACCGCGGCAAGGCCACCATGGGCCGGCGCCCCGACACCAAGCGAGCGATCGTCACCCTGGCCCCGGGCCAGGAGATATCGCTGTTCGAGAGCTAGGAGCAGACCCCCGATGCCGCTTCGCCAACGCCGCCCGACCAGCGCCGGCCGCCGGTTCCAGACCGTCTCGGACTTCGCCGAGATCACCAGGGACCGGCCCGAGAAGTCCCTGCTCGCCCCCAAGCCCGGCACCGGCGGGCGCAACGCCCACGGCCGCAAGACGGCCCGCCACCGGGGCGGCGGTCACAAGCAGCAGTACCGGGTCGTCGACTTCACCCGGACCAAGGACGGCGTCCCGGCCACCGTGGCCGCCATCGAGTACGACCCCAACCGCAACGCCCGCCTGGCCCTCCTGCACTACCACGACGGCGAGAAGCGCTACATCCTGGCCCCGGCCCGGCTCCGCGTCGGCGACGTGCTGCGCAGCGGCCCGGGCTCCGACATCCGCCCCGGCAACGCCCTGCCCATGCGCTACGTCCCGGTCGGCTCGGTGGTCCACAACGTCGAGCTAAAGCCCGGGGGCGGGGCCAAGATCGCCCGCAGCGCGGGGATGAGCGTGCAGCTGGTGGCCAAGGAGGGGACGTTCGCCACCCTGCGGCTGCCGTCGTCGGAGATGCGCCGGGTGCCCATCGACTGCCGGGCCACGCTCGGCGAGGTGGGCAACGCCGAGGCCGAGCTGGTGAGCGTGGGCAAGGCCGGCCGCAACCGCTGGAAGGGCGTCCGGCCCCAGACCCGGGGCGTGGCCATGAACCCGGTCGACCACCCCCTGGGCGGTGGCGAGGGCAAGACCTCGGGGGGCCGCCACCCGGTGTCGCCGTGGGGCCGGCCCGAGGGTCGTACCCGGGACCGCACCAAGCCGTCCGAGAAGCTCATCGTTCGCCGCCGGCGCACCCGCGGCGCCCGGAGGTAACCACGTGCCCCGCAGCCTGAAGAAGGGCCCCTTTGTCGACGACCACCTGTTGAAGAAGGTGGACGGCCTCAACTCCCGCAACGAGAAGAGGGTCATCAAGACGTGGTCCCGCCGCTCGACGATCATCCCCGACATGGTCGGCCACACCGTCGCCGTCCACGACGGGCGCCGGCACGTGCCCGTGTACCTCACCGAGTCGATGGTCGGCCACAAGCTGGGCGAGTTTGCCCCCACGCGCACGTTCCGCTACCACGCCGGCCAGGAACGGGCGGGGAGGCGCTAGATGGGAGCGCCAGCATGAGCGGGCTTAGGACCAACGAGGCGGCCCGGCTCCACGGCCGGAGCGGCGCCGCCGGGGCGCCGTCCCCGGCGGGCACCCGGGCCGTGCACCGCCACGCCCGGGTCTCGGCCTACAAGGTGCGCGAGGTGCTGGACCTCATCCGGGACAAGCCCATCGCCGAGGCCGAGGAGATCCTGCGCTTCTCCGACCGCGACGCGGCCATAACGGTGGGCAAGGTCCTGCACTCGGCCGTCGCCAACGCCGCCAACAACGACGAGGCCGACCCCGACGAGCTGTTCGTCTCCGCCTGCTTCGCCGACGAGGGGACCACGATCAAGCGCTGGCGGCCCCGGGCCCGGGGGCGGGCCACCCGCATACGCAAGCGGACCAGCCACATCACCGTGATCGTGGCCCGCCTGCCATCGGGACGCCTGGAGCGCCTGGTGGCCCGGCGCCGGGCCGACCTGGCCGCCCAGCGGGCCCGGCGGGTGGCCGGAGCCCGGCGGGCCGAGACCGCAGACACCCGCACCCGGGCGCAGCGGCGC
>JBOGGP010000175.1:0-5638 GCA_050744105.1 Acidimicrobiales bacterium | reverse complement strand
AGCGTGCGCCTGCAGCAGGCCACCAGCGGCAGGGGGGTGACCCCTCTCACATGACCACCCGCCCGGTCACCGTCGAGGTCGACATGGGATCGGCCAGCTCCCGTGGCCGGCCACCCGATCGGGCCTGGCTGGTGCGACTACGACGGGGTCACCGCTCCGTTGTCGTCACCATCGGCCTCAGCCGCGTTGCTGCCGAACACCTCGCCGACCACATCGCCGAGATCCTCCAGCCCGACATCGAGGAGGTGGGGCCCCTCGCCTGACTCCCCACCCGGCAGCACTGATGGCCACCACCGGTCAACTCTCATGGCTGCCACCGGTCAGGTCTGGTGTCCGCCACCGGTCAGGTCGAATTGGCCCTTGACAGACCGCACCGAAGATCCGCCCAGAACGGGGACGCCGTAAGGCCTGGGACGGTCGGTGACGGGCTACAGGGGCAAGGCGCGCCTTGCGACCGGTGCCGTCGAGTAGCGGGGCGCGGCAGCGTTGTCGGCCGCCCAGGGAGGCGAGGGGCCTCGAGGAGAGAGATGGATACGGAGGAGAGCCAACGTCAGGAGGCGGCGTTGAACCACTTGCTGGGGCAGATCGGCTTGGCGACCGGTGAGCAGGCTGCCCGATCAACCCTGGCGAGCGCTCCCCGAGACCGGCGTGGCGTGGAAGCAACCGAGGAAGTAGGGGTACTCGAGCGTCACGTCGTAGTGGTACATATCGACCGGGTTGCCATCCCACATGACGGTGCTGGTCCGCCCGTGGCACGCGTCCAGATCGGCGTCGGTCGGCAGGTCCCCCTGGGCGTCACGCTCAAGGTAGACCCCGTAGCCGTCGAGGGCGTAGCCGATGAGCGTGGAGGACCCAGGCGCAGAGCTCGCGGTCGTCTGCAGGCAAGCCGAGACGTCGTGGTAGTGGTAAATGCTCGTTCCTTGGGGGTGCCCGTCACATGAGTCCTGGACTTCATGGGCACCTGCATCACGGCCCGCGTCGTCGAGGGCGTTGAACATGAGGACTCCGTTGATGAAGACGCCGATAGGGCCCCGAGCCCGGTGCACGACGGGCTCAAGGCAGCCGTCGGCGCCGCCGGGACCGTCGCGCTGAAGGTCTGGGCGGTCACGTGATTGGGGTTGGTGTCGTACTGGTACGCCGGGTCCGAGGGGGAGATCGGGAAGTTGCCGGTAGTGGCCCCCGTGGGCAGGTCGTTGGTGGTGAGGACGCGCTCGGTCCCCTGGAGGATGAAGGCGTGGCTGGCTTCGGGCCAGGTCTTCGATCCTTGGACGGATATCTTTGCCGTGAGGTTCCAGGTGTTATTGGACGTATCGATCCATGGCGGCGAGCTCCGAGCTCCGCCGCCTCTGAAGTTGAGCGTGCACGAGTCCTCATAGCCAACCTTGGACGACGTCGAGAACTTACTTACCGTCGCCGAGAGGGATCGCTGTCTCTGACACCGGGGTGCCAGCCCACCGGGTCACACCAGAGCCGACCGTGGCCGAACCCACTTGCCCGGTGGAACTGGAAGGCCCAGAGGTCGAGGTCGACGGCGTCGCGGTCGAGGTAGACGATGCCGACCCGTTCGCCCCCGAACAAGCAGAGAGGGCAAGCAAGGAGCTGAGAGTCACGAGGGCGAGCGCACCGCCAGAGGTCCGGGTCCGTAGCTGCATGTCGAGTAACCGTATCGGTTCGCCAGACAGCGTCGAATGGCAGCCGATCAGCCTGGGGCCTGATGTAAGAGCGTCAATGCCCGGCCCAGATAGACATGAATGTAGGGGAGATCGGACGGACACGCGATCGGGGAGTCGTGGCGGTCCAAGTCGTGCCGGCCTCAGCCGCCCCGTTCCCTGACCCTCGAGTTGGGCGGCAACGTGCCCGGGTCGACGGCCATGCCGCACACCGGGTCGGTCGGGCCCGGCGTCGGTTCGGCGTGGTCGCTTGCCGGGCTGGTCGACAGGTAGCGATCAGGATCCTTGGCGAACCGGTCGCGGCAGCGCTCGGAGCAGAAGTACACCGGACCCTCGGGATGTTCAAGGGAGGCAGGGGCGTGGCCGACCTCGACCTGCATTCCGCAGACGGGATCTTTGGCGTAGCCGGTGCCGGCGCCGAAACGCTCCCGGTTGCGGTAGAGCCAGTACAGGACGGCGAAGGTGGCGAGGGCGACGATATCGAGGACGGTGGTGTAGTTAAGGCGCAAGGTATCGCCAGCGATGACGGTCGGACGGCTGGCCGGCACCCAGCCGAGTGCCTTGAACAGGTACTCGGTGACCAGGCCAGCCGCGGACATGACAGCCCAGAACACGCCGAGCATGCGGATCGTCATCCGCCCCCCGTACTGCTTGCGGTAGATGAGCAGGAGCGGCAGGGTGATGAGGTCGGCGAAGATGAAGCTGACGACTCCGCCGAAGCTGATGCCGCCCTTCCACAGGGCGGCGGCGAGGGGGACGTTGCCGACAGAGCAGACGAAGCTGATGACGGCCACGAACGGCCCGACGATGACGTTCTCCAGGGTGGTCCAGGATCCGTGACCCCGGAGGAAGATGTCGTTCCACAAGTGGACGGGCACCAGCGTGGCGAGGAAGCCGGCCACGGCGAAGCCGATCATCATCTCCTTGCGCAGCATGGTGAGGTCACTCATGGCGTAGCCGGCAGCGTCGGCCCACCCCGCCCGGCTGCGGACCCGCTGACCCCACGGTTGGCGCTGTAGTCCGCCGTTCTCGGGGCTGTGATTGTGGCCGTCGCTGTCGGCTTCGACCTTGCCTCGGGCCTCGGTCAGGGCGCGGCCCCGGAGCCACAGGCTCCCGACGATCAGCAACAGGACGATCATGATGGCGCCGCCGATGAACTCGGCGGCGACGAACTGCCAGCCGATGAGGACGACCAGGACCACGCCGAGCTCGATGACGAGGTTGGTGGAGGCGAACATGAAGACCATCGCCGCCAGGAAGTCAGCGCCCCGGGCGAAGAGAGATCGGGCCATGGCCGACGCCGCGTAGGAGCAGCTGGACGATGCCATGCCGTAGAGGGATGCCCGTGACAGCGACGCCGGGCGGTGGTCCCCCAGTCGCCGCTGCATCTCGTCTCGCGACACGAACGCCTGGACCGCCCCGGAGATGCCGAAGCCGAGGACCAGCGCCCACAAGGTGTCCCAGAACATGTAGAAGGCTTCCCGCAGGCTCTGCCCGACGTCCGTTGCCAAGCGCCCCGCGGTCAGGGTGGCGAGCAGGTCGGTGTGCACTATCCGCCCCCTCAGGAGCGCACCAGGCGCTCGATGGCCGCCCGGGCCTCGCGGACCTTCTCGTCCGCGGCATCGCCGCCCTCCACCAGGGCATCGTGCACGCAGTGGGAAAGGTGGTCTCCGAGGAGCTCCAAGGCTACCGACTGCAGGGCCTTGGTGGCGGCAGAGACCTGGGTGAGGACGTCGATGCAGTAGACGTCCTCCTCCACCATGCGCTGCAGGCCACGGATCTGGCCCTCTACCCGCCGCAGCCGCTTTTGCACCTCGTCCTTCCGATCGCTGTAGCCACGCCTCACTGCGGACCTCCCTGCGCTAGTGCAAGATACCCCACCATGGTATAGTACCTTGACCTGGCGTTGAGCGAGATCGACGAGATCGACCACAAGGAGGGATGGGGACAAATGGCCGCGTTCCTTGAAATTGAAGTTGGCTTCGAGAACGGGGGGCGGCTCCTGGAACGTCTCGACCGTATGGTCGAGAAGGGCCAGGTGACCGCAGAGGAGGCAGGCCGACTGCGGGCAGCCGAGACTGACGGGGACTTCGACGCCGCCGTCGTGGCGATCCGCGGCCGGCATGCCGGTGTCCGGCTGAGCGCGGCAGTCGATGCCGGGCAGATGAGCCAGGCCGAGGATGACGCCAACCTGGAGCGAATCCGACGAGGCGAGCATCCCCGTGGCCTCCGCGCCCACGTGGCCAGGCTGGCGCCGAGAAGGTAGGAGGCCCGGCGGTGTAGCCGGGAGGACGAGGCGTCATGGTGCCGGCACCGGCCCCTGAGCGTCTTGGTTCCGGGCCGATGTCAGGTGGCGGTGGCCACCGGGGGCGACATTCGTGGCCCAGATCGGCGCCCGGCCCGGTTCAGGGACCGGCGGCTGGCCAGCAGTCCGGCGCCCCCGGCGGCTAGGCCCACGGCCAGGCCGCCCACCCCCCAGGCCCACCACTTGGAGCCCCCGGTGGCGGCACCGAGGTGCGCCGGGGCCACGAAGCGGACCCGGGAGAAGTAGGCGTCCTCGGCGTCGCTGTTGGGGGCGGTGGTGGCCCGGGTGTCAGGCCAGGCCACGTAGGTGGCGGGGTTGATCGAGGCGACTCCCATCGGGCCGCGGATGTCCTCGTTGTTGAAGGTGATCCCCACCTTGTCGTAGATCGGGGCCTCGGTCACCCGGGTGTCGGGCGCCCAGGTGGCGCCGCTGTCCGAGGAGTGGGTGACATAGACGTCCCAGTACCGTTCGGCCACCGCCGCGTTCATGTTGCCGAGGCCGCCCGGGCCGAAGAAGGGGTCGTTGCGGAAGTCGTAGAAGGCGACGTCGACCCGCCCGTCGGGAGCCACGCTGACGCCGGGGAGGTACTGGTCGGCCTGCCTGGCCTGGGGGTCGACGATGTCGACCGGCTGGGACCAGGTCTTGCCGTGCGCCGACGACAGGACGAACACGTTCGACGGGTTGGGCGGGGCGTTCGACAGTGTCGACGCCCCCCGCGCCGGGTAGGCGACGTATATGCGGCCGTCGGGGGCGATCGCGGCTTGCGGGTCGTCGCTCTGCTGGACCCCAGGGCTTATGACGGATGTCTGCCACGTCTTTTCGCCGTCGGCCGAGCTGAACGTGAACAGGCGAGCGCTGGGCTTGGGCTGGCCCTTCCCGACCGGCTTCGGGCTCTCGCGGGTGAAGCCGTAGACCGTCCCGTCCGAAGCAGTCACGAGCGATGCGGCGCCTGAGCCGAAGACGTGCTCGGGCTTGTAGCGGTCCATGACGTCTATCGGCTTGCTCCAGGTGACCCCTCCGTCGTGGGAGACGGCCACCATGGTCCGGCTGGGGATGGCGTTGTTGGGTCCGCCGAGCGAGTAGCCCGGCACTGGGACCTGGTTCGGCCCTCTGATGGTCAGGCGCCACGAGACGAACACGGTCTTCGGGTTGGCCGGGTCAACGGCGATGCTCGGCAGCTTGTCCTGCTCCAGCCCGATTGCCTTCGATCCGTCGGGCAGGGTGTAGGTGTCCCCGCTGCGGGCCGACTCGACTACTGAGCTGTGGTGGGTGATCCCGAGATCGGAGGTGCGGGCCACGACCAGACTGATGGGGCCGTTGGGATGCCCGGTGGCCACCGAGGACGCTGGCATGGCCACGTACAGGGTGCCATCGGGGGCAAAGGCCGGGGCCATGTCGATGCCGTACGTCCGCTGTACGCAGAACTGGAAGTTGGCCGGCAGCAGGTTGAGGGCGGTCGTCGTCCACGACAGGCCGCCGTCGCGCGATACCCGCAGCCCGCATCCCCCGTTGCGGGCGTCGGCAACGGCCGTTAGGAGCCGTATAGGTATTACTTGCGCCTCGGGCGTCTCTTGGGTGGTGCGAGGTCGTAGTTCCATTCGGGATGCCAGTCGTGGCCGGTGAGTGGCAGGGCGGCGAGCTGGGAGTCGGTGACCTCGACGCC
>JBOGGP010000174.1:0-5686 GCA_050744105.1 Acidimicrobiales bacterium | reverse complement strand
GCCGGGCCGGCCAGCTGGCGGTCCACGCGGTCGACATGGCCGCCGGGGTCCGGGCCCACCGGGATTTCGCCCTGTCCCCGCCGGCGCCCAGGGTGGGGGCGCCGGCACCCGCCACGTTCGAGCGCATCCACCTCGAAGGGGTGTCGTTCGCCTACCCGGGCTCGCCTCGCCGGGTCCTCGACGGCCTGGATTTCGAGATCGGCCGCGCCGAGGTGGTGGCGCTGGTGGGCGAGAACGGCTCGGGCAAGACCACCCTGGCCAAGCTGGTGTGCGGGCTCTACCAGCCGAGCGGCGGGACGATCCGCTGGGACGGTGTGGACCTGGCCGGTTGCGACCCGGCCGGCGTGCGCTCGCACGTGGCCATGGTCTTCCAGGACTTCGCCCGCTACCCGGCCATGAGCGCCGCCCACAACATCGCCATCGGCCGGCCCGAGCTGGCCGGCGACCGCGCCGCCATCGTCGCCGCCGCCCACCAGGCCGGCGCCCACGACGCCATTGCCGCCCTGCCCGACGGCTACGACACGGTGATGTCCCGCCAGTTCGGTGGCAGCGACCTGTCGACCGGCCAGTGGCAGCGGGTGGCCCTGGCCCGGGCCTTCCTGCGCCAGGCTCCCCTGGTCGTCCTCGACGAGCCGACGGCGGCACTCGACCCCCGGGCCGAGGCCGCCCTGTTCGCGACGGTGGCGGCTCTCTACCGGGACCGGGCCGCCCTGCTGATCTCTCACCGCCTGTCGAGCGTCCGCTTTGCCGACCGCATCTGCGTCCTGGCCGGCGGCCGGATCGTCGAGTCGGGCACCCACGACGAGCTCGTCGGTGCCGGGGGGGCCTACGCCGAGCTGTTTGCCATCCAGGCCCGGGCCTACCGCTGATCGGGGGACTGGGGGACCAGCCTGGATGATCGATCGACGTGGCGCACTACTTCAAGATGTTGACGGCTCGGGCCACCACCAGAGCCACCGTCGCCAGGGCGACGGCGGACTGCACGAGCATGAGCATCTTGGCCCAGCGGGACAGCGGCATGGTGTCGGTAGGGCTGAACGCGGTGGCGTTGGTGAACGACACGTAAAGATAGTCGAGGAAGGTGGGGACCCAGCCCGGAGGACTGATGTGAGCCTGGGCCATCTGCGGGAAGAGGAAGTCCGGGTAGGGCCGCTGGCCCCGTGAGCGGGCCACCGGACCGCCCCGGTCCCACTCCCAGTACCACAGCGCGAACACGATGATGTTGGTCAGGTAGATGCTGGCGCCGCTGGCCAGAAGGGGGCCGGGGCTCTGCCCCTCGGTCCCGGCGATGAGGCCGTTGACCAGCTGGCCCGACGACCACGCGTTGGCCAGCGAGGTCAGGGCGATCAGGCCGACGCTGGCGAGGCGCAGTGCGGTCGACGTGCGGTCGACCCGCCGGGGGTTGGCGGCGGTGATGCCGACCAGGAGGGCGGCCTCCAGGGCGGGCAGGAGCCAGGCGGGGCGGATGGTCAGGTCGGCCGGCAGGGCGACCTGGAGGGCGATGGCCACCACGACGGCGATGGCCACCGGGTAGCGCCTCTCGCCGGGGTGGGCCGCCTGCCAGGCCGGCCCCGGGTGGACATGGGGAAAGGGGAAGTGAGGGGGAGTCGGAGGGGGAGGGGGGAGTGTCACGGGGTGGGCGCCGAGACGGTGAAGAAGTCCCGCGACTCGGGGGTGGGGCCGAGGTACCGGGTGGCCGGCCGCTGCATCTGGGGGTAGAGCTTGAGGGCACTGACGGCGGACGGGTCGGCCGCCGAGTGCTCGTAGAAGTTGAAGGTCACCCACTCGGGGTTGATGTCGAGGGACATGGCCCGCACCGCGCCGGCCCGCTGCAGCGACTCGGCCAGGGTGCGGGCGCTGAGGGCGGGGCCGGCGACGTAGACCACCGCACCGGTGGCCGTGACACCGAGGCCGGAGCGGGCCACGACGGTGCCCGTCCCGATGGTCGACCCCCAGATCCGGCTGTCGCTGTAGGTGGCATCGGGAGCGGTCACGCCGTCGTCCACGATGGGGAGGAGGTTTTGCAGGACGGCCTCCACCTCCGGGGTCATTGTCACCTCCCTGCCCCAGGCGCCCACGTCCACCGCCCCGTTGCCGTAGATGACCACCGACGCCGCCCCCTCCTGCAGCGGCACCGCGCTGCGCCCGTCGAGGTAGAAGCCCCCGTGGGCGTCCTGGAGGCGGAACCCGCCGTTGAAGGCGGCGACCGCGCTGGACAGGCCGGCGCCGGTGATGTCGGGGGGCTGCGACCAGGCACCCCCCGGCTCCTGGGCTCCGGGCACCAGGGCCAGGCGCAGAAGGCTGGGATCGATCCAGACGGCACTGGTGATCTGGGACGTGTAGACGTCGTCGGCGCGGAACTGGGCGACGTAGGTGCCGGGAACACCGCCGACGAGCGGGCCGGCGGGCAGCCACTGGCCCTCGCCGGGCAGGGCCGGCGCGACTACGAGGGGCACCGGCGCCGGCGCCGGCAGGTGGCGGACCGACGCCGGCTTGGCCGGACCCAGGGCCTGGGGGGCGGCCACCCGGTTGAGGCTGGCCGGCCGCCCGCCCCGGGCTGGTGCCTGGTGCTGGTAGTAGATCGTCTCCAGGTCGTTGGCCAGGGGGGCCAGGTGATGGCTGCGCAGCCAGTCGGCCCACTTGGCCTCGAAGCCCTGGTTGCCTGGCGTCCGCAGCGCCCCGACCACAGTGATCAGGCCCGGCAGGGTCACCGCCAGGAGCAGTGACACGGGGACCTGCCACAGCCCCCTCCGGCGGCCGGCGTGCGCCGACCCGCGGCCGGCCCTTCGGGCAAGGCCGGCCCTTCGGGCAAGGCCGGCCCTTCGGGCAAGGCCGGCCCTTCGGGGATAGCCGGCCCTTCGGGCAAGGCCGGCCCTTCGAGGATAGCCGGCCCTTTGGGGATAGCCGGCCCTTTGGGCAAGGGCGGCCCTTCGGGCAAGGGCGGCCCTTCGGGCAAGGGCGGCCCTTCGGGCAAGGGCGGCCCTTCGGGCAATGGCGGCCCTTCGGGGATAGCCGGCCTTTCGGGCAAGGCCGCCCCTTCGGGGATGGCCGGCCCTGCGAGTCTCAGCCAAGGCCCGCTCGCCGGGCCGGTCTGCGGTGTCCGGCCGCCCGCAGGGCCACCACGGCCACGAACACGGCGAGTGTGACCGGGGCCAGGGTGGACAGGACAACGCCGGCGGCCACCGTGACCGCGCCCACCACGCCGGCGGCGGCGCCGGCCAGCCCCCACCAGTGACGACGCCGGCGCCGGAATGCAGCGGCGGCGCCGACCAGGAAGGCGGCGGCGAAGAACTCGGGGCCCCAGCCGGCCACCACGGCGGCAAAGGCTACCAGGACGGCCACGCTCGGGTAGGCCATCACCACTTTCTAGTTGAGGGCCGGCCGCAGGCGGGGCACCGCCGGTAGGGCGTGGCCGTCACCGGGCTCGGGTACGGTCTTGGCCATGTCGATCTGGCCCGGGCGCCCCTACCCGCTCGGCGCCACCCCCGATTCCCGGGGCACCAACTTCTCGGTCTACAGCTCGGTGGCCGAACGCGTCCAGCTGTGCCTCTTCGACGACGACGGGGCCGAGACCAGGTTGGATCTTACCGAGGTCACGGCCCACTGCTGGCACGGTTACGTGCCCGGCGTCGTTCCCGGCCAGCGCTACGGGTTCCGGGTCCACGGACCGTGGGACCCGGGGGCCGGCCAGTGGTGCAACCCGGCCAAGCTGCTGCTTGACCCCTACGCCAAGGCCATTGGGGGGCCGGTGAGATGGGACGAGTGCTGCTTCGGCTACCGGTTCGGGGACGAGGACAACCCCGATGCCGTGGACAGCGCCCCCTTCGTGCCCCGCTCGCTCGTCGTCGACCCCCGCTTCGATTGGGGGGACGATGCCCCCCCCAACGTCGCCCTGCACCAGTCGATGATCTACGAGGTGCACGTTAGGGGCTTCACCGCCCTCCACCCCACCATCGCCCCCGAGCTGCGGGGGACCTACGCGGCCATGGCCACCCCTGAGGCCATCGAGCATCTTCACCTGATGGGGGTGACGGCAGTCGAGCTCATGCCCGTCCACCAGTTCGTGGACGACCAGCATCTCCAAGAAAAGGGCCTCCACAACTACTGGGGCTATAATTCCATTGGCTTCTTTGCCCCACACGGTGCGTACTCGGCCGCCGGCGACGGGGGCGGCCAGGTCCGGGAGTTCAAGGAGATGGTCAAGGCCCTGCATGCGGCGGGCATCGAGGTGATCCTCGACGTCGTCTACAACCACACCGCGGAGGGCAACCAAATGGGCCCTACCCTGTCGTTCAAGGGCCTCGACAACGCCAGCTACTACCGGCTGGTGGGCGACGACCCCCGCTTCTACTACGACACCACGGGCACCGGCAACAGCCTCAATGCCGGCGGGCCCCACACCCTGCAGCTGATCATGGACAGCCTCCGGTACTGGGTCATCGACATGCACGTGGACGGATTTCGCTTCGACCTGGCCGCCACCCTGGCCCGCCAGTTCTACGAGGTCGACCGGCTGTCGGCATTCTTCGACGTCATCCAGCAGGACCCGGTGATCAGCCAGGTAAAGCTCATCGCCGAGCCTTGGGACATCGGCGAGGGGGGGTACCAGGTTGGCGGGTTCCCGCCCCTGTGGTCGGAGTGGAACGGGCGCTACCGCGACTGCGTGCGCGACTACTGGCGGGGCGAGCCGGGCACGGTGGGCGAGCTGGCCGCCCGGCTGACCGGAAGCTCGGACCTCTACGAGGACGACGGCCGGCGCCCGTTTGCCAGCATCAATTTCGTCACCGCCCACGACGGCTTCACCCTGACCGACCTGGTCTCCTACAACGACAAGCACAACGAGGCCAACGGCGAGGACGGCAGGGACGGCTCCGACGACAACCGGTCGTGGAACTGCGGCGCCGAGGGCGACACCGACGACCCCGCCATACTTGGTCTTCGGGAGCAGCAGAAGCGCAACTTCCTGGCCACGCTGTTCCTCTCGCAGGGGGTGCCGATGCTCGTCTACGGCGACGAGATGGGCCGCACCCAGCACGGCAACAACAACGCCTACTGCCAGGACAACGAGGTGTCCTGGCTGGACTGGAGCCAGCGCGACGAGAACATCGCCCTCCTCGGCTTCACCAGGCAGCTGATGGACCTCCGCCGGGCTCACCCGGTGCTGCGGCGGCGGGGGTGGTTTAAGGGCCGGCCCATCCGCGGCCGGGGGATCGCCGACATCGCCTGGTTAGACCCCAGCGGGGAGGAGATGTCGGACGAGCAATGGCAGGAGAGCTCGGCCAAGAGCCTGGCCTTCTTCTTGAACGGGGACGCCCTGCCCACCCCCGACGCCGAGGGGCGCCGGGTGGGGGACGACTCGCTGATCCTATGCTTAAACGCCCACCACCAACAGGTCGACTTCTCCATGCCCGAGGCGGCCTTCGGCAAGCAGTGGGAGGTCCTGGTCGACACCAGCTCGCCGGTCACGCTGCCCGACGGCCGGAGGCTCTCCAGCGAGGAGGCCATGGCTGTCGCCGGTCGCAGCGTGGTGGTGCTCCGCCGTGCCCGCTGATGCACCCGGTGCCCGCTGATGCACCCGGTGCCCGCTGATGCACCCGGTGCCCGCTGATGCACCCGGTGCCCGCTGATGCACCCGGTGCCCGCTGATGCACCCGGTGCCCGCTGATGCACCCGGTGCCCGCTGATG
>JBOGGP010000173.1:0-5753 GCA_050744105.1 Acidimicrobiales bacterium | reverse complement strand
TCCTTGCTCGGGGTCTCCACAGCCAGGGTGTTGGTTGTCGTTGTCATGTGCTCTTCCTCCTCTCGCCCTCCAGTGATCTGCCAGGTAGATCCCGGCACCCCTCATTGTGTCACGTAGGGGCCTGCCCGCCGTCGCGCCCGTTGCCGGCGGGCGAATGGCCGGCGTCGACCGCCCTCCGGCTTGGGAATGTCCACTACCGGCCGAAAGGTAGCAGCAGGAGCCGGCGGTGGCCCGGGCCCGGCTGGCGCTAGCATTCGGCGCCAACCCCGATCGGCCTCAGATTGGACCGCGTCGATGCACCCGACCACCGTCCCGGTTTCGACACCATCCGTGTCCCCGCCTCCGGGGTCGTCGCGCCGGGGGACCCGCCGGATGGGCGCCGTGGACCTGCTGCGACGGGTCGGCGACGGCTTCTGGCGGGTCTCGGACGGCGCCTTGCTGGGTACCCTCACCCTCCTGGCCCTCGTGCTGCGGGTGCCGCGCCTGGGCATCAGGTACTGGGGAGACGAGGCCATCAGCGTGGGCATTGCCAGCCGGCCGCTCGACCAGATCCCCCATTTCCTGCGCTTCGACGGATCACCCCCCCTCTACTACGTGGTCCTGCATATGTGGATGGCGGCGTTCGGCACCTCCGAGCTCGCCACCCACTCCCTGTCGCTGGTCATATCCCTGAGCGCCATACCGGCGGCGTGGTGGTGCGCCAAGGAGGTGCTCGGTCCGGCGACCGCGAGGCCGGCGGCGCTGATAGCCTCTGTTTTCCCCTACCTGACCTACTACGGGACCGAGACCCGCATGTACGTCCTGGTCGGCACGCTGTCCATGGTGGCGGTGGCGGCGTGGGCCCAGGCTCTGCGCGCGCCCAGCGACAGGCGGTGGCTCGCCCTGGCCGTCGTGGCCTCCGCAGCGGTGCTCTACACCCACAACTGGGGCCTCTACCTGGTGGGCGCCTGCACCTTTGTCGGTCTGGTCCGGGCCCGGGCCGGTGGCGACCGGGCGGTCCTGCGCGCCAGCGTCACCTACGCCGGCGCCGTCGGACTGGCCTACCTCCCGTGGGTGCCGAGCCTGTGGTGGCAGGTGGGTAACACCGGGGCGCCGTGGGCACCCCGCCCGAGCGTGGGCGACCTGGTGGCGGATCCGGTCAACGCCGCGTTCTCCGCCTCCTGGGTGGTCGTCGTCGCCTGCCTCCTGGTGGCGGTCAGGGCCATGTGGGTGGCCAGTCGGACCGGGAACGAGGGGACCGGTCCGGGTAGGTCGGCAACGGGTCCCCACCGTGGCCTCACCGGTCCGGGCCGGTCTCGTCCCGGCGGCTCCCGGGTCGCCGGGGCGGGCCGGCTCGGCAACCCGCTGGCGGTCCTGGCCCTGGTGGTAGTCGTCGTTATCGTGGCCGGATGGCTTGTAGCCCAGGTCGTGCATTCGTGGGCGCCCCGCTACCTGGGCGTGGCTCTACTGCCGGCGGTGCTGGCGATGGCGGGGGTGCTCGCCGCCTCCGCCATGGGCCGGCGGTGCCTGCCGGTGGTGGCCCTGGCCATGGCAGCCACCGCCCTGCCGGTAATGCTGGACCCGCCGGCGGCGGCGGCCAGCAAGAGCAACGTGGCCACCGTCGACGCGGCGATGAGCGGCCAGCTGGTACCGGGGGACCTGGTCATCACCACCGCCGTGGCCGAGCTGCCGGCCATCGCCTACTACCTCCCGCCCGGCCTGCGCTACGCCACCCCGATCGGGCTGGTCTCCGATCCTCGGATCGTCGACTGGCAGGATCTGCCCGCCCGCCTGTCCGCCGCCGATCCCACCACCGGCCTGGCCGACCTGCTGGCGTCGGTCCCTGCAGGCGGCCACGTCCTGCTGGTCGACCCCCTCCGCTGGGGCGGCACCGAGACCCCGCCCAGGTACGAGGGGACGGTCGCCGCCGAGGGGATCGCGGCGAGCAACGACGTGCTCGGTGATCCGGCATACACCGTGGTCAGGACAATCCGCCCTCCCGACAAGAGCGCCGTGGCCAACCCGGTGGAGGGGATCCTCTTCCGAAAGACCGGGTAGCCGATCTTTACTAAGCTAAGCTAAGCGCCTGTCGCCGCGGCCTTGGCCCGGGGACCGCGCCTGCGAGTGGCGATGAGAGCGATGGCGACGCCCGCCCCCAGCAGCCCGATGGCGACGCCGAAGCCGATGCCGGATCCGAAGGTCCGCGGCACGGGGGGTGTGCTGTGGACCGCGGTCGTGAAGTAGTAGTCCTCCACCGGATCTGTCGTCGTCCCATTGCGGGAGTCGGACCACGCGAAGTACGTGACATCGTTGGTTGCGCTGACCGCCTCGTGGGCCTCCAGTCCGTAGCTGTGGCTCTCGGTGTAGCCGCCGTTCTTGTTCATCGAGCGGTCGCTGATCCGGATGTCCTTGGACCACGTCTTCCCGCCGTCGGTCGAGAACGTGTAGTAGACGTCCCAGTACAGCTCGTCCGCCGCCGCCGTCGCCGGGCTGTAGGTAAGCGACGAGCGGAAGTCGATCCAGGCGACATCGATGCGGCCGTTGGGCGCCACGGCGATGCCGGGGGCCTCGGCGTCCATTGGTGAGCTCTTGTCGCTGAGCGTCACATGCGTCGTAAATGTCCTGCCACCGTTGGTGGACGAGGTGAAGACGATGCTGTTCGGGCTGCCCTTGGCCGCCGCCTGGGCCCAGACGGCGTAGATGTTGCCGTTGTGGGCGACGGTCCCGTCCGGTTCATCGTTCTGGAGGCAGGCGGAGCAGTGGATGCCGCTCGTGTCCATGAACGTCATCTTCCAGGTCCTGGCATGGTCGGTGGAGATCGAGACCATCTGCCGGGGGCCGTCGCCTGACACACCGGGCGGCGACGAGGCAGTCGCCGCAGCTCCGCCGGGTAGCAGCGGCGGGTCCAGCTCCCGGGTGAAGGCGTACACCGTACCGGTGTTGCCGACCGCCAGGGTGGGGATGAAGTCGCCATAGACCTGGGTGCTCGGGACAGCCGACATAATGTCCATGGGTGAGGAGAACGTCGCCCCGCCGTCACTCGACACCGCCACGACCGCCCGCAGCGGGACCTGACCGAACAAGCCGAATGGCGCCGTTCGGCTGGCGTTGCCGTAGCGGGCCCCGACATAGATGTACCTCGGGTTGCTCGGGTCGGTGGCAATCTGGACCAGGCTGTAGTGCTCACCACCGACATGGGGCGTCCCGGTCAAGGTGTCGTTGAACGTGTGGTTGGGGTCTCCCATGTGGATGACGGTGAACTCCCAGTGGTTGCCGAGATCGGTGCTGCGGCCAGGTAAAGGTTGTTGACGTCCTGCTGGCCACCCAGGTTGTCGGCCGCGGAGGCGATGTAGAGCGTGCCGTCGGCTCCGAAGGCGGCGCCAAGATAGGGCCCCAGGTCCGGGCGGACGCAGGTGGCGTAGGCAGCTGGGCGGGCGTTGCCCGCCGACTCGGTCCAGGACCGCCCGCCGTCGCGGCTCACGAAGACTACGCAGGACCCGGCGTTGTAGTTGGCGCCGGCGATCACCAGGATCCTCGGGTTCACGGGGTCGACAAGCACGTTGGGCTGGTTGTACGCCCGCGCCGGGCTCGGGTCGGTCGAGACCTGCACCGACGGGTACACCTTGGGCCTTGCTGCTGGTGCTGCCCCGGCCGGACCGACGCCGACGAAGCACATGGCAACGGCAACCAACAGCAACGACGCCTTGCGTATCGAGCCTCGCACCGACTTACCGAGAGACATGGAACCCTCCCTCAACGTCACCCGGTCCGGGCTGCCTCCATGGGTCCAAATTTTTAATGCACTGCGCAAGGGCGGCCGTACGCATCAGCGCCGCCACCGGCTGCGGGGCGAGGAAGCCCCTGGACTGAGCACGTCAGCCCAGGGCGAAGATGCCCCCGTCGGAGGCGACCAGGTAGTAGCCATTGCCATATGGCGTGGTGGCCATGCCCACGACCGGCTTGTTCAGAGCCATGCCGCCCTCGGAGCCGAGGAAGGGGGCGTTGAAGGTGAAGATCCCACCGTCGGAGGCGACCAGCCAGTAGCCGCCGGTCTTGGGGTCCACGGCCATGCCCACTATCGGCTTGTTGAGCGGGGCGGCGCCCTCCGAGCCCTGGAAGGTGGCGTCGCCGAAGGTGAAGACCCCACCGTCGGAGGCGACCAGGTAGTAGCCGCCCCCGTCAGGGGTGGCAGCCATGCCCACGATCGGCTTGTTGAGCGGCGTGCCGCCCTCGGAGCCGAGGAAGGGGGCGTTGAAGGTGAAGATCCCCCCGTCGGAGGCGACCAGCCAGTAGCCGCCGGTCTTGGGGTCCACGGCCATGCCCACTATCGGCTTGTTGAGCGGGGCGGCGCCCTCCGAGCCCTGGAAGGTGGCGTCGCCGAAGGGCCCCGGGGGCTGGATCTGCCCGGGGGCCGCCGGTGACGGCGTGTACAGCTCAGCGGACCGGTCGTCGGTGTTGCCGGCGACCAGCACCTTGCCGCAGTCGGTCCCGCACACGGCAGCATCGGTGGCAAAGGTCGTCGGGTCGCTGGAGAGGACCACGGCGGAGTAGGAGTTGTTCTGGGGGTTGCCCGAGCCCCGAGAGATGTCGAGCAGGCCGGCCGAGCTCCACGTGTCGGTGGAGGGGTCGAACAGTTCCGAGGTTATGCCCCCGCGCCCTCCGCCGGCGAGCAGGACCCTGCCGTCGGGCAGGAGAGCCGTGTCCATGTTGTCCCGGGCCGCGTCGATCAGCCGGCCGGGCAGCAACGTCCAGGTCCCTGCGGTGGGGTTGTAGAGCTCCGCCGTGTCGCCGGCTTGCGGCGCCGTCCCGAGTTGGGGAAGATTCCCCGGCGGCAGGCCGGCGGCCGTCAGTACCTGGCCGTCCTTCAGCACCACCAGGCTCTCCCGCTGGCGACCGACGTTGAGGGATCCGGTGGCGGTCCAGGCGGCCGAGGCCGGGTCGTAGATCTCGGTGGCGGTGGTGTCGCTGCCAGCACCACCCGCCAGCAGGACCCTGCCGTCCTGGAGAAGCACCGATGCGGTCAGGCTGGCGGTGTGGTGGAGCGACCCGGTCGTGGTCCATTGCCTGGTCGCCGGGTTGTAGAGCTCCGCCGAGGCGAGGGTCTTCGGTGCCGATTCGCCCCCCGCGATGAGCACCTCGCCGCAGTAGGCGGGGGCGGCGCTGGCATGGCACTCGGGGCCGTCCAGGAGCGTCGCCGTCGCCTTGGTGCGGGCTGCGTTGAGATTGCCCGTGAGGGTCCACTGGCCGGTTACCGGGTCATAGGTCTCGGCGGTGTTGAGGGCGGTGTTCTTGCCGGCGTCGTCCGCAGAACCGCCAGCAGCCAGGACCTGGCCGCAGTACGCGGGCGGAGCCGCGGACCGGCAGGCGGGCCCGTCCAGGCGAGTCAGCGTGTTGTCGCTGCGGGGCGTGTTCAGGTCGCCGGTCGTAGTCCACGCCCGTGTCGTCGGATGGTAGATCTCAGTGGTCTTGATCGTGTCGCCGAACATGGAGTCCTGGCCCCCGACCAGCAGCACGGTGCCGTCGTTGAGCAGCGTCGTCTGGTCGCCGTAGTGGATGGCGTTGAGGGAGCCGGTCGTCGTCCACGATCCCGACGCGAACTCGAACAGCGTGACCGGGTTTGCCGGCGACGTCCCGCCTGGCACGGTGACCGGAACGTGTCAAGGGGTAGTTGCCGATTTTGCTAGTTGAGTTCGGTGCGGATAGTGGGCTTGTTGATCCAGGCCGAGGCAGGCAGTGTGGGGGCGACGGGTGCCTTGTTGAAGAACCGTTCAGGA
>JBOGGP010000172.1:0-5779 GCA_050744105.1 Acidimicrobiales bacterium | reverse complement strand
GCCGGCGCCCGGAGGCGGGCGCCCGCCCTTTGGGGGCGGCCCCCGCGCCAACCAGGGCCGGCGTCGCCGGCCCGGCAGGAGGCGCCGCAACCTCGAGGAGCTCGAGGCGCAGGAGCTGACCACCTACACCCCGTCCAACTCGCCCGTCCCCGAGGGCGAGGTGATCGTGGAGCGCGGGTCCACCGCCCAGGAGCTCGGGCCCAAGCTGAACCGATCGGGCGCCGACGTGGTCCGCTTCCTCTTCCAGCAGGGCGAGATGGTGACCGCCACCCAGTCGCTGTCGGACGACATGATCGAGCTGTTCGCAGCGGAGGTGGGTGCCTCCGTCCGCCTGGTGGACCCAGGCGACGAAAAGGAGGCCGAGCTCCAGGCCAAGTACTTCGATGACGAGGAGGAGGACGAGGCCCTGCTCCGGCCCCGGCCCCCGGTGGTCACCGTCATGGGCCACGTGGACCATGGCAAGACCCTCCTGCTGGACCGCATACGGGAGACCAACGTCGTGGCTGCCGAGGCCGGTGGCATCACCCAGCACATCGGGGCCTACCAGGTGTGCTACCAGGACCACACGCTGACCTTCATCGACACTCCCGGCCACGAGGCCTTCACCGCCATGCGGGCCCGGGGGGCCGACGTGACAGACATCGTGATCCTGGTGGTGGCCGCCGACGACGGCGTCATGCCCCAGACCGTCGAGGCGCTCAACCACGCCAAGGCGGCCGAGGTCCCCATCATCGTGGCCATCAACAAGATCGACCGCGACAACGCCGATCCCAACCGGGTCATGCAGCAGCTCGCCGACCAGGGTCTGGTGCCGGAGGCGTGGAGCGGGGACACGATCATGGTCGAGATGTCCGCCCTGCAAAGCTTCGGGGTCGAGGATCTCCTGGAGCAGGTGCTGCTGGTGGCCGAGATCTCCGAGCTGGCCGCCAACCCGGAGGGGCGCGGCCGGGGGGTGGTCCTGGAGGCCTACCTGGATCCCGGCAAGGGCCCGGTGGCCACGGCCCTCGTGCAGTCCGGGACGCTGCGCGTGGGCGACTCGGTGGTGGCCGGCGCCGCTTGGGGCCGGGTCAAGGCCCTGATCGACGACCGGGGTGACAACGTCAAGGAGGCCCCCCCCTCCACGCCGGTCCAGGTCCTGGGGTTCGACAGCGTGCCCGCCGCTGGCGACGAGCTGCGGGTCACCGACAAGGGCCGCACGGCACGAGACATCGCCGAGCAGCGTGAGATCCGCTACCGGGCTGCCAGTCTGGGGCGGTCGTCGTCGGCCACCGGCGGGGGCGCCCGGCTGGAGGACATCTTCGAGCAGATCCAGCGAGGCGAGACGGCGACCCTCAACCTGGTGCTCAAGGCCGACGTCCAGGGCTCGCTCGAAGCGGTCACCGAGAGCCTGCGCAAGCTGGAGCGCGACGAGGTCAGGCTGGCGTTCATCCACCGGGCGGTGGGCGGGGTCACCGAGAACGACGTGACCCTGGCTGCCGCGTCCAACGCCACGATCATCGGGTTCAACGTGCGCCCCGATCGCAAGGCCAGGGATATGGCCGAGGCACAGGATGTGGAGATCCGCACCTACGAGATCATCTACAAGCTCATCGAGGAGATCGAGAGCGCCATGGTCGGCATGCTGGCCCCGGAGTACGAGGAGGTGATCACCGGTGAGGCCGAGGTCCGTGAGGTCTTCCGGGTCCCTCGTGTCGGCGCGGTGGCCGGCTGCATCGTGCGCTCAGGGGTCATCGCCCGGGGCTCCAAGGTCCGCTTCATCCGGGACGGCGTCATCATATGGAAGGGCGCCATCACCTCGCTGCGCCGCTTCAAGGACGACGTCCGGGAGGTGGCGGCCGGGTTCGAATGCGGGATCGGCCTCACCAACAACCAGGACCTGCGCCCTGGTGACTTCATCGAGACCTTCGAGGAGCGTGAGATCCCCCGTACCTGACCCGGGCCCCGGCGCGCGTGATACTAAGACGAGCATTGCTTCGTTGACTCTGTTGAGGTCTTGACCAGCGTGAATACTGAAAATTCAGTCAACGAAGCAACGCTCGCCTTGGTACTGGTCGATGCACGTCGGCGCGCTGCGGGTTGACCTGCACCTGCCCCAGGTGCACTCCCTCAAGGAGAAGCGGGCGGTGGTCAAGCCGATCCTCGACGGCTGCCGCCGGCGGTTCGCGGTGGCCGCCGCCGAGGTCGAGCACCAGGACCGCTGGCAGCGGGCTGTCCTGGGGGTGGCGGCGGTGGCCTCTGGGGCCGGCCACGTGGCCGAGATCCTCGACAACGTCGAGCGCTTCGTCTGGTCGTTCCCCGAGGTGGAGATCATCGGCATGACCCGGCATTGGGTCGAGGCGGGCTCGTGAGCGGTCGCCGGAGCCCCCGCCGGTCCGCCGGGTCGCGGGCGTCCCGGTCTGCGTGGCGGCCGGACGCAGGCGGGCCGGCCCGGCGCTACCCCCGGGCGGTGCGGGTCAACCAGGTGTTGCGGGAGATCGTGGCCAGCGAGCTCGAGGTCCTGGCCGGTGCCGACGAGCGCCTGGCCATGGTGACGGTGACCGCCGTGGACTGCGAGAGGGACCTGCGCCGGGCGACGGTGTACCTGTCGTCGTTGGGCGATGACGCCCGCCTCGCCCTCGACGACTCCCGGGTCCGCCTGCAGGCGGCCGTGGGCGCCCAGGCCAGCCTCAAGTTTACGCCGCACCTGAGCTTCGTGGCCGACCCGGCAGTCGCAAGTGGCCGGCGCATCGAAGAGATCCTCCGAGGGCTCGCGGCCCGGGACGACCCCTCCGCCGGGCAGGGACCCCCCGGGGGGGACGGCGCCGGCGGAGGCGGTGCTGGCGGCACAGCGTGATCGACGGTCTGGTGGTGGTGGACAAGGCGGCCGCTTGCACCAGCCACGACGTGGTCGGGCGGTGCCGGCGGATCTTCGGCCAGAGGCGGGTTGGCCACGCCGGCACGCTCGACCCCGACGCCACCGGGGTGCTGCTGGTGGGCCTGGGCCGGGCCACCCGGCTGCTCCAGTTCCTGACCGGCATGCCCAAGGTGTACTCCGGCGAGATCGTCCTCGGGGTGGCGACGACCACGCTGGACTCCTCCGGGGACGTCACCGGGCGGTGGGACATGTCGGGAGTCGACATCGACCGGGCCCGCCGGGCCGCCGTCGGCCTCACCGGCGAGATCCAGCAGGTACCCCCCATGGTCTCGGCCCTCAAGGTTGGTGGCCGCCGCCTCCACGAGCTGGCCCGTGCGGGGATCGAGGTTCCTCGCCCACCGCGTCCCGTGGTCGTCCACCGCTTCCAGATCACGCACATCATCCCGGGGCCGGTGCTAGCCGTCGTGGTCGGGTGCTCGTCTGGCACCTATGTCCGCTCCCTTGCCGCCGACCTCGGCACCGCCCTCGGCGGCGGGGCCCACCTGCGCAACCTGCGCCGGCTGGCCGTTGGCCCCTTCGGGGTGGACCAGGCCGAGGCTGTCGACCAACTTGGCCCCGCCTCCGTCCTGCCCCCCGCCGCCGCCCTGGGTGGCATGGAGTCGGTCCGGGCCGACGACTCGCTGGCCGCTGAGGTGGCCCACGGCCGGGTGCTCGACCGCCACCGCCTGGGCGTCGACGGCACCGGGCCCTGGTCGGTGCTGGGCGCCGACGGCCGGCTGCTTGCCGTCTACCAGTCGTACCCGGGCGGCCAGGCCAAGCCCGTCGTGGTGATGGCGCCAGGGGACGCCGGCTGAGCCGTGGCTGGGCGCGCCGCCCTGGGCCGTTAGCCTCCCACCCGATGGAGGTCGTCCACGTCCCCGGTGACTTCGGGCGCCCCACCCATGGCTGTGCCGTCAGCATCGGGGCCTACGACGGGGTGCACGCCGGCCACCGGCGCCTCATCGCCCGGCTACGGGAGAAGGCCGCCGAACTGGGCTGCGCCGCCGCCGTGGTGGTCTTCGACCGCCACCCGGCGACGGTGGTGCGCCCCGGCTCCGCCCCGCTCCTGCTCACCGGGCTCGACCACAAGCTGGAGCTGCTGGACGGCGCCGGAGTGGACCTGACCGCCGTCCTCCGCTTCGACGAACCCCGCTCCCGGGAGCCGCCCGAGGACTTCGTGACCGAGGTGCTCGTCAACCGGCTGGGGGGGCGAGCCGTCGTGGTCGGCCAGGACTTCCACTTCGGGTGGAGGAGGGCAGGCGACGTCGCCCTCCTGCGGCGGATGGGGGCGGCGCTCGGCCTCGAGGTCACCGGCGTCGAGCTGTACGCGGCCGGCCCTAACGGGTCGGTGGTGAGCTCTACTCGCATCCGGGCTCTGCTGGCCGCGGGCCGGGTGGGCGAGGCCGCCGGGATGCTGGGCCGGCCGCACCAGGTCCGCGGGACGGTGGGCCACGGCGACCGCCGGGGGCGGCAGCTCGGCTTTCCGACGGCCAACGTCGACGTCCCCCCTGGGATCCAACTTCCTGCCGACGGCGTGTACGCCGGCTGGTACTCCCGCCCCGCCGGACCCCCGCACGCCGCCGCCATCTCGGTCGGCCGCCGGCCCACCTTCCACTCCGAGGAGCACGGGCCGGTGGTGGAGGCCTACCTGCTGGATTTCGCCGGCGACCTCTACGGGGAGCAGGCCCGGGTGGACTTCGTGGCCAACCTCCGCGACCAGGTTCGCTACCAGGCCGCCGGGGACCTGAGCGCCCAGATTGCCCGCGACGTCGTCGCCACCCGCGCCGCGCTGGGGCCCCCTCGCTAGCGCCAGTTGCTAGCGCTAGTGCCTAGAGCCGCGGCGCCGCTGGTGCTTGGGGTCCGGCGGGGTCAGCTGGCGACCAGGTCGTCGAAGTAGGGAACCGGATGGTCCCTGCTGTCCTCGACGAAACGATCGTTGATGGCCTGGGCCACCATGTCGTACTCGAACCGGCTCATCTCGATGGTGCCGGCCAGGAGCGCTCCCATCTCGGGGGCTGTCGCGCTCCCGCCGACGCCGACGTAGGCGATCCACAGGTCGGCCAGGCTCATGCCGGCATGCTGGCGGCCGGCGTCCAGCACCACCGACGGCCTCACGGCACCCCCCTCCAGCCCCTTCGTTGCCGGGCCCCGTCGACTAGCTCCTGGGCCACTCGCCGCAGGGTCTCGTTCCTGTCCTGGGAGGCCCGGCGCAGCTGGTCGAATGCCTCCTCGGCATCGAAGCCCTCCCGCATCAGCACCCCCTTGGCCTGGTTGATCACGTCACGAGCGACAAGTGACTGGCGCAGGTGGTCGTTGACGACATGGGCGTTGGCGAACGACACGGTGTTGGCCAGGGCCACGGCGACGTGGTCGGCGAACACCCGGGCGGCGCCGGCGTCGACCGCTCCGAGCGCCTGGTGGGCCCGGGAGTAGAGGTTGAGGGCGCCGAGATGTCGGCCCCCGACTGCCAGGGGGATCGACAGGACCCCGGCGAAGCCCTCCCCGCCCGCCGCCTCGGCAGGCTCGACGCCGCCCGGGTCCCGCACCACCTCGGAGGTGGCCGTGATCGTCTCGAAGATCCCGGCATGGACCACCGACACTGAAACCTCGTCGACGCCGGCGAGAGTGGCCCGGGCCAGGGAAGCGACCAGGCGCAGGAGCGACTCCAGCGCCGTCTCGTCGAAGAGCAGTCCGGCCATCTCCACCAGGCTGGCCGGCATGGTGGACGTCTCACCCAGCCCGGGGTGGAAGCCACCGCGCTGGTGGGTCGACTCAGCCATGCCGGTCGGTCCGCGACAAGCCGGCGGGGTGCACGGCCACGGCCAGGCGGCGCCGGGACGACGCCCCCGCCACTCGCTGGCCCTGCCCCATTGGCATGTGCCGGGC
>JBOGGP010000171.1:0-5810 GCA_050744105.1 Acidimicrobiales bacterium | reverse complement strand
GCCCTGGCCGGCGCCGGCCAGGCCGCCGTCGAGCACCGCCTCGGCCGGCCCGTCGGGTCGCAGCGATGGGTCCATTCGACGGTGACCAGGATCGACACCCCCAACTCCGGGGTCCGCCTGATCGTCAAGCTGGAGGACATCACCGAGAGGCGGGAGGCACTCGAGGAGCTGCGCTACCTGGCCGACCACGACCCGCTGACCGGCCTGCCCAACCGCCGCTTCGCCCTGGAGCGCCTCGCCTCGCTGCTCAAGGCCCGCTCGGCGCGAACGGTTACCGTGCTGTTCTGCGACCTCGACGGGTTCAAGGCGGTCAACGACCACCTCGGCCACCGCGCCGGTGACGAGCTGCTCGTCCACGTGGCCCGCCGGCTCGACTCGGTCATCCGCCCCGGGGAGCTGCTGTGCCGCCTCGGTGGCGACGAGTTCGTCATAATCAGCTCGCTGGCCGACCCGCTGAGCTCGGCGCCCGTCATCGCCGAGCGCTGCATCTCGGCCCTGGCCGACCCCTTCAGCGTGGCCGGCAACCGGGTGGCCATCTCGATGTCGGTCGGCATCGCCAGCTCGGCGGGCGACGAGACCGACGCCGCCACCCTCATCGCCGGAGCCGACACGGCTCTCTACGGTGCCAAGGGCCAGGGCGGCGGCGGGTGGGGCTGGCGATCGGCGCCCTCTCGCAGCACCGGGGACCGGGCGGCAACGCCCCCCGGTCCGGCGTAGGTGACCGGAGTCCCGGGCGCGGCGGAGACCGGGGCCACGCCGGCGCCGGGGCGGCGGTCGACCTACATGCGATCGGGGCTGGTGGCCCTGGCCGTGCTGGTCCTCGCCGGTCTGGCCGTCAACTTCGGGCTCCTCGAGCACCGCTCGCCCGGGATCCTCGACGGCCAGGTCGTGGCCGAGCGCATCTCCGAGGCCATGCTCTTCAACGAGGGCACCGCCGGCGGCGGCCGCCCGGACCTGCGGTGCCCGGCCCACGAGCCGCTGCGGGGCGGGCTCGGCTTCGACTGCACCCTGGTCAGGCCGCGGCCGGGGGTGGTCCGGGTCACCGAGGAGGGCGACCAGGGCCGCTTCAGCTTCCGGGTGCTGGCCCCGGACACGGCGCCCGGCGGCTGAACCTCCCCAGCCGCTCAGCTGGTGTAGACGACCAGGGACCTGGCCGCCTTGTCGTGGAGGGTCTGGTTGCGACCGTCCCAGAGCGGCCACAGGAGATCCACGACTCCCGGTACAAACAAGACGATGAACAGCAGCCCTTCCACGACGTAGCGCACCAGGGCGCGGGGATAGCCGATCCCCCGACCCGTCTGCTCGTCGACGACCCGGGTGCCGACAGCCATGTTGCCGACGGTCTGGCCCCGGGCCGCCCCGGTCAGGGCCACCTGGTAGACGATCCCGAGCACGACTCCCAATACCCGGCCCCCTGTCCCGAGCCCGTAGGCCAGGGCGGTGCTGACCACGCCGACGATGATCCCGTCGACCAGGGTGGCGCCCACCCTGAGCCACCAGCCGGCCAGGCGACCGCCGATCGGGGCTCCGCCGTAGCCCGCCGCCGGGGCCCATGGGCCAGACCCGCCGGGTCGGGGCCAGCCACCGACGGGGGCCGGCGCGCCGGCCGGGTCGGCCCAACCCTGGGGGGCGCCCTGGCCGCCGTAGGGCGGGCTGGCGGCACCGGCCATGACCGCTCCGCAGTTGGGGCAGCTGGCCGCCCAATCCGGGGCGTCGCTGCCGCAGTTCGCACACTTCATGGCCGGTCCCTCCTGCCCTGGTCGGCCGAATCGTAGACCACTGCCGGCATGACGGCCTGCCGCCGCCCGGGGGCGGCCGGGCCACCGGGACAGCCGATGTCGGGCACGGGTAAACTTCGGTCGTGAAAGCGGTGATAATGGCGGGCGGCGAGGGCACGCGCCTCCGGCCTTTGACGTCCAACCAGCCCAAACCGATGATGCCTCTGGTCAACCGGCCCATGATGGAGCACGTCGTCGGGCTCCTGAAGAAGCACGGTTTCGACCAGATCGTGGTGACGGTGGCCTTCCGGGCCAACGCCATCCGCACCTACTTCGGCAACGGCGCCGAGTTCGGGGTACGGATGGTCTACGCCACCGAGGAGACCCCCCTCGGCACCGCCGGCTCGGTGCGCAACGCCATGGAGGAGCTGGGCGAGCCCTTCCTGGTCATATCCGGCGACGTGGTGACCGACATCGACCTGGCCGCCGCCGTGACCTTCCACGAGCAACGCGACGCCACCGCCACCGTGGCCCTCAAGTCGGTGGACAACCCGCTCGAGTTTGGCATGGTCATCACCGGCGCCGACGGGGCCGTCGAGCGCTTCCTCGAGAAGCCGACCTGGGGGGAGGTCTTCTCCGACACCATCAACACCGGGATCTACGTGCTCAGCCCCAGGATCTTCGAGTGGATCGACCCGGACGTGGCCGTGGACTTCTCGAGCGACGTCTTCCCCCGCCTCCTCGACGAGGGCCAGCCGGTCTACGGCCACGTCGCCGCCGGCTACTGGGAGGACGTCGGCACGCTCGACGCCTACGTGAAGGCCCACCAGGACGTCCTCGACGGCCGCGTCGACGTCGACATCCCCGGGTTCCGGCTGGGAGATGGGATCTGGCTGGGAGAGGGGTCGGAGGTGGACCCCGGCGCCGACGTCAGGGGGCCGGTCGTCGTCGGCGACTACGCCAAGGTGGAGGCGGGCGCCGTCCTGGCCCCCTACAGCATCCTCGGCTCCAACGTCCGGGTGGGCGCCGACAGCTTCGTCGAGCGCTCCGTGATCCACGACAACGTCTACCTGGGCCGGGGCGTACGGGTCAGGGGAGCGATCGTCGGACGCTCCAGCGACCTTCGGCGGGGCGCCCGGTTGGAGGAGGGTGTGGTCCTCGGCGACGAGTGCTTCATCGGGGACCACGCCGTCATCAACGCCGGGGTCAAGGTCTACCCGTCCAAGACGGTGGAGCCCGGCGCCGTGGTCAACTCGTCGATCGTCTGGGAGTCGCGCGGCGCCCGTAGGCTGTTCGGCCGCCTGGGGGTGGCCGGGCTGGCCAACGTCGACATCTCCCCCGAGCTGGCCGTCCGCCTGGCCATGGCCTACGGCACCACCATGACCAAGGGCTCGATGGTGGTGGCGTCCCGGGACACCAGCCGGGCCGCCCGCGTGCTCAAGCGAGCGCTCATGGTCGGCCTCAACGCCACCGGGGTGGACGTGGCCGACCTGGAGGTGGCGACGGTGCCCGTCACCCGCTTCGGGGTGCGCAACGCCGTGGCCGAGGGAGGAATCACCGTCCGCCTGGCCCCCGACGATCCCCAGTCGGTGGTCATCCGGCTCTTCGACGCCAACGGGATCGACATCAGCGAGTCGGACCAGCGCAAGATCGAACGCCTCTTCTACCGGGAGGACTTCCGCCGCTCCCTCGCCGGCGAGATCGGCGACCTCCAGTTCCCGGTGCGCACCGCAGAGTTTTACACCCAGGTGCTCATGGAGCACGTAGACCTCCCCGCAGTGCGGGCCGCCCGCTTCAAGGTGGTGCTCGACTACGCCTTCGGGGCCGCCAGCTTCGTCATGCCCAACGTGTTGAGCAAGCTCGGGGCCGAGGTCCTCTCGGTCAATCCCTACGCCTCGACCCGCCAGGCGCTGACCTTCGACCGCTGGCGCCAGGCGGCCCGGGTGTCGGAGCTGGTGCTGGCGTCGGGCTCCCACCTCGGGGCGGTCATCGACTCCGACGGGGAGGAGATCACCCTTGTCGACGACGGCGGCCACGTCCTGAGCGACGACGAGGGCCTGATGGCCCTGCTGCACCTGGTCCTGTGCACGTCCGAAAGACCCCCGACGGTGGCCTTCCCGGTGGCCGTGGGACGGGGGGCCGAGGCCATGGTCAACGAGGCCGGGGCCGAGCTGGTGAGCACCAAGATGTCCACGCCCCACCTGATGGAGATGGCGTCGAGACCGGGAGTCGACTTCGCCGCCAGCCGCCAGGGCGGCTACATCTTCCCGTCCTTCCTGCCTGCCTTCGACGCCGTGTCCACCCTGGTGTCCACCCTGGCCCTGCTGGCCCGGAGCCGGGCGCCCCTGTCGGGGGTGGTGGCCGCCCTCCCTGCCTTCGAGGTGGCCCACTGCGATGTCGTCACCCCCCGGGAGAGGAAAGGCCAGGTCATGAGGATGGTCCTCGAAGCAGCGGCCGGCCGCGACGTGGTCCTGGTCGACGGGGTCAAGGTCCTCCACGACGACGGTTGGGCGCTGGTGTTCCCCGACCCTGAGGACCCTCTCACCCATGTCTGGGCCGAGGCGACGACCGACATCGAGGCCCAGGCCCGGGCCCAGGACTATGCTCGCCGCATCACCGACCTGCTCAGGACGTGAGGAGCCGGCGGCGCTCCGGTCGCCCGAGGCCCTAGCCGGCCCCGGGCGCGTCCGGTAGGGTCCGCTGGAATGAATGTCCCTGACGATCTCCGCTACACCCCGGACCACGAGTGGGCCCGCCTAGAGGACGGCAAGGTGAGGATCGGCATAACCGACTACGCCCAGGACGCCCTCGGCGACGTCGTGTTCGTCCAGCTCCCCGAACCCGGCGCCCAGGTAGAGGCCGGCCAGTCCTGCAGCGAGGTCGAGTCGACCAAGTCCGTCTCCGACGTCCTCGCCCCGGTGGCCGGCCGGGTGGTGGAGATCAACGCCGAGCTGACCGACAGCCCCCAACGTCTGAACGAGGACCCCTACGGGGACGGATGGATATGCGTGATCGAGCCGACCTCACCCGGCGCGCTTTCCACCCTGCTCGACTCCGAGGGCTATCGTGGTCTGATCGAAACTTGAGGGGCGCGGGTTTGACCAGCGGAGGCCGGTGAGCGGAACCTTTTGCAATCGCTGCGGACACCGCAACCCCGACGGCTCGAGCTTCTGCTCCTCGTGCGGGGCGGTGCTTGAGCGCGCCCATGACGGCGAGCCGGCCACCACCACCATCACGCTTACCCCGCTCGAGGCAGCAGGGGAGGTGGGAGAGGAGGAGATCACCGTGGCCGTGGGCGACCTGCCCGCGGGCAGCGGGATGCTGGTCGTCAAGCGGGGGCCCAACGCCGGGTCGCGCTTCGTGCTGGGTCCCGCCGTCACGAGCATCGGCCGCAGCCCCGACAGCGGGATCTTCCTTGACGACATCACCGTGTCCCGCCGCCACGCCGAGGTGGTGGCCCGGGCCGGCGGGTTCCACGTACGCGACGTCGGCTCCCTCAACGGCACCTATCTCAACCGCGAGCGGATAGAGGAAACCACCATGGCCAACGGCGACGAGCTCCAGGTCGGGAAGTTTCGCCTGGTCTTCCTGGCCGAAGTCCAGGGAGGGTAGGCGGTTGGCCGATCGCTCCCACCTCTCCATCGGCGAGGTGCTCTCCCTGCTGCGGGAGGAGTTCCCCGACATCACCATCTCGAAGATCCGGTTCCTGGAGAGCCAGGGCCTGGTCGACCCGGAGCGGACCCCGTCGGGGTACCGGAAGTTTTACGACCACGACGTGGAGCGCCTGCGGTGGATACTTCGCCAGCAGCGTGAGCACTTCCTGCCCCTCAAGGTGATCAAGGGCAGGCTGGCCGGCGTCCCCGAGGCCGCCGACCTCGGCACTGAGGAGCCCGTAGGTGGGCCCGGATCCCAGCCCGACGTTCCCGCCGCGGCCACCGCCCTGACCGGTCCCGGTGGAGCACCGCCAGGTTCGGTGCCGGCGCCAGGTTCGGTGCCGGAGCCAGGTTCGGTGCCGGCGCCAGGTTCGGTGCCGGCGCCAGGTTCGGTGCCGGCGCCAGGTTCGGTGCCGGCGCCAGGTTCGGTGCCGGCGCC
>JBOGGP010000170.1:0-5828 GCA_050744105.1 Acidimicrobiales bacterium | reverse complement strand
GGCGGGTAACCTACTCTCGGGAAAGCAGGACCTGGCCGCAGAGATCGTTGCCTTCACCCCGGCGTCGTCCTGGCAGGTCCCCCTGCTGGTAGTTGGTGCGGTCCTCGCCGTGGCTGGGGCGATCCTGGTGGCTGGGGCGATCCTGCTCGTCCGTTCTGTCCGCGCCCGACGCACGACGCCGACCGCGGCGACCGGGCTGACGGTAGCTTCACCCTGAGAATAGATTGCTTGAATATATGGCTTGCTCATAGAGACCAGACGCACATAGGACAGTAGCGATGTGCCACGTATGGACACCTGTCCCCTTTCCTTCTGTCTCGCCGAAGGATTACCATCGGCCCACCGGCCTTAAAGAAATAGAGCGAGCGGGAGGGATCGGGCAATGACACTCTGTATACGATTCGGACGGGCGGCAGCCGTTGCCGTACCGGCGATCGCTCTGGTCATGGTCGTGCCGCTTGCTGCGGTGCCGGCCAGCGCCGCGCCGGCCCCGGTGGCCGCCACCGTCGCCTGCGGTGACACCGTCACCACCAGCACCGTGCTGATTAACGACGTCGGCCCCTGCTCGGTGAACGATGCCATCACGTTGTCGGGCAGCAACATCACCCTCGACCTAAACGGCCACACCGTCTTCGGCAACGAGGATCCTGCCGTCGCCCAGGTGGGGATTCACGCCTTCAAGTCGCCCGGCGACACCATCGAGAACGGTCAGGTCTACGGGTTCGCCACCGGCGTCTACCTTGAGAAGTCGACCAACGACACCGTCACCAGGATGACCCTGCACGACAACATCGGGCCCCTCGATGGGAGTGGCTTGTTCGGCGAGGGCCTCCAGATCTTCGAGGGCGGGGGCCACGTGGTCAGCCACGACTTGGTCGTCCACAACGGTCCCTTTGCCGGCATCGACTCCTTCAGTTCGAGCAACAACACCTTCAAGGCCGACCAGGTGGTCAGCAACAACATCGTGGAGATGAACGCCCAGCACCTCGGCCCGACGATCATGCAGGACATCGGTGTCTGGGTCCTCAACCTCAGCTCCGCCGACCCGGCCGGGGCCACCGACAACACGGTTGCGGACAACCACGTGGTGGGCAACGGCCTCGACGGGATCCAGGTCGGCCGCTTCACCGACGGCAACCGGGTGCAGGACAACGTGGTCCGGGCCAACGGCTTCGGACAGGTCATGGGCATCCGAGACGGGGACGGGATCGCCGACTTCGGCAACTCCAACACGGTCCAGGGCAACACCTCTGATTCCAACGCCGCCAACGGCATCCGGGTGGTGTTCTCGGCCAGCGGGGGGGTGCCCGTGGGCGGCCAGCACAACACCGTGGTCGTCAACCAGGCATCGGGCAACGGCACCGGCCGCAACTCCGTCGGCGTGGCCTTCGACCTCAGCGACACCAACTTGTCGCCGCCGTGTGACGCCAACATCTGGCTGCTCAACCTCTACAGGACCATCAGCCAGTCCTGCGTGGCCTTCCACGTCGGCTGACCCACCGGGACGCCGCCTACGATCCACCCGGTGACCGGACGAGCTGCACGGGGCGAGGTGGGCGGTGAAGGTCCCGGTCGAGCAGTCGTCGACCCGCCGATCGAGCCGGCCCAGGACCACGGGGCCTGGCTGGCCGCCCGGTGGGAGCGGGTGCTCGACGAGCTGGCCGGCGAGCTGGCCGGCGAGCTGGCCCCCGTCGCCGGGCAGCCGGCCGCGCTCGTCGCGCAGGTGGCCGACGCCCGGAGACGGGGCTGGCCCGACCCGGTGGTGGGCTACTGGGTGGCCGCCGCCCGGCGGGCCGGAGTGTCGTGGGTCGACCTGGCCGGCGCCCTTGAGGTAACCGCGGCGGTGGCCGCCGAGCGCTACGGTTCCTGGGCTGACCGCTTCGCCGGACTGGTGGTCGTGCCCCGGGGCAACCTGCCCTGCCCGCCGACCAGCTTCGTCGGCCGGTCGGCCGAGCGGGCGGAGGTCGCCCGGCTGCTGGGCGGGTGCCGGGTGCTGACCCTGAGCGGGCCTGCGGGGGTCGGCAAGACCCGCCTGGCCCTGCGGGTGGCCGCCGGGATTGCCCCCACCTATCCCGGCGGGTCGTGGTGGGTGGATCTGACGGCCGTTGACGAAGGTGTCGACGTGGTCGAAGGGGTGGCGCGGGCGCTGTCGGTCCCCGACCAGCCGGGGCGCTCGGCGATGCAGGCCCTTTCGTCGCGACTGGGATCTCAGCGGAACCTTCTGGTACTGGACAACTGCGAGCATCTGATCCCCGAAGTTGCCGGCTTGGTCGACGCCCTCCTGCGGGCCTGCCCGGCGCTCTCTGTGCTGGCCACCAGCCGGCAGGCCCTCGGGGTGGCCGGCGAGGTGGTGTGGATCGTCCCGGCGCTCCCGCTGCCGCCCGAGCGCCCTCCCTCGTCTGACCAATCGGTTGCCGCTCTCAGCGACGCCGTCGAGCTGTTCTGCCGGCGGGCCGCTGAGGTGGTCCCCGGCTTCACCCTCACCCCGGGCGATACCGCCGCAGTCGGGGACATCTGCCGTCGCCTGGACGGCCTCCCGCTGGCCATCGAGCTGGCCGCCGCCCGGGTCGGGACGATCGGGCTGCCACAGATCGCCGAGCGCCTCGAGGACCGCCTCACGTTGCTCGGTGGGGGGTCGACCACCGGGCTCGGGGGGTCGACCACCGCTCGGATCGAGCGGGGCATCCTGGCCGAAGCCCTCGATTGGAGCCACGACCTGCTGTCGGGACCGGAGCAGGCGGTGTTCCGACGCCTGGCCGTGTTCGTCGGCGGCTTCCCCCTCGCCGCAGCTCAGACCGTCTGCGCCGGAGCGCCAGCAACCCCTGACGAGGTGCCTGGCCTGCTGGCCAGCCTTGTGTCCAAGTCCCTGCTGCAGGTTGACGATGGCAGGGCCGAGAGGCGGTACCGGCTGCTCGAGACCTGCCGTGCGTATGCCCGGGACCGCCTGGACCAGGCCGGCGAGGTGGCCTGCTGCAACGCTATGCACGCTCGGTGGTGCAGGGACCTCGCCCGCTCCGCCGAGCCAGAGCTCACCGGTCCCGACCAGCGAGAGTGGTTGGACAGGCTTGAAGGCGAGTACGAGAACTGCAGGAGCGCCTTGACCTGGCTGGAGCGCGAGGGTGACCCGGACGCCCAGCTGGAGCTCGCCGGCGCCCTTTCGGTGTTCTGGCGCGTCCACACACGCTTCGCCGAAGGACGGCGGTGGCTGGATGCCGCCCTGGCCAGTGGCAGGGGTACATCGGCGGCTCGTGCCGAGGCGGCGTGGGGGGCCGGCTTCCTCGCCACCATGCTGTGCGACCGCCCTGCCAGCGTCGCCTTGCTGGACCACGCCATGACGTTGTACGACGCCGAGCATGATCTCCGGGGCCGCGCCCGCTGCCTAATGCTGCTGGCCGACGCCCACACGGGCACCCCGTCCAGGTCCTGCGCACTGGCCGATCAAGCCGTGGCCCTGTCGCGCAGTACCGACGACCCCTGGTGTGTGGCCCACGCCCTGGCCGTGCGCGGCCGGGCTCAGGCCCGGATGGGCGACGCAGCTGGCGGTCGCAGTTCGCTGGAGGAGGCCGTCGCCATCGCCCGCATGGCCCGTGAACCCCAGAGTTTGCGTCTCGCAATCATGGTCCTCGGCGGCGTGACCCTGGTGGACGGCGACTACCGCCGCGCCGAGGCCCTCCTGGAGGAAGGTCTAGGTCTGGTTCGCCAGCTCGGCGACGGCTACTCCGAAGCGATGGGCCTGGTCCAGCTGGGCCGCCTGGCCATTGGACGGGGGGAGTGGGACCGCGCCCGCGAGTTCTTGGCCGAGGGCATGGGGCTGGCAATGGAGTCGGGCAACCCCCAGGTCATCGCCCGGGCCGGTTGCGCCCTGGGGCGCCTGGCTCAGGCCGGCGGCGACGCTCCGGCGGCCAACCGCCACTTTGCCGACGCTCTCGCCGCCGCCGAAGCGTCCGAGATGGAGAGGGCCTGGGCCACCGAGGGGTTGGGAGAAGTGGCCTTGGGCTCGGGCGATACCGCAGGTGCCCGTCTGCACTTTCAGGCAGTCGCGTCCGGCCTCTCCAACCGGGCCACCCAGCCCCTGGTGGCCCGGGCCTGGTACCGCCTCGGCCAGATGGCCCTGAGCGACGGGAGCCCCGACGAGGCCGCCGCACTGCATCGCCGGGCCCTGGAGATTCGGGCACTTGCTGGGGACCGCCCCGGGGTGCCCGACTCGCTGGAGGCTCTCGCCTCCCTCGCCGCTGGCGCCGGCCGACTTCAGCACGCGGCGCGGCTCTTCGGCGCCGCCGGCGCCGTCCGTGAGGCCAACGACTACGCCCACTGGCCCGCCGACGTCGTCGCGCACCGGGCCCGAGTCGAGGCACTGGCCGACCGCCTGGGGCCGGCGCGCTTCGAGGCGGCGCGCGCCGCCGGCGCCGCCATGTCGGTGGACCAGGCCGTGGCCGCCGCCCTCGGCGTCCGCCGCGCATCCAAGCTCGTAACGAGGGAGGCTGGCCTGACCGCCTCCGAGCTTCAGGTGGCCGCCCTGGCTGCGCAGGGCATGACCAACCCCGAGATCGGCGAGCGTCTCTTCATCTCCCGCAGCACCGCCCGGGCCCACCTCTCGGCCGCCTTCGCCAAGCTCGGCGTCTCGTCCCGGCAGGGCCTGGCTGCTGCGCTCGATGCAAAGGACATATAGGACGGGAAAGGCTCCCCAGAAGTGCCCGGGTCGGGGGCCCATTTGGCCCATTGGCCGTTCTAGAGTCAGGTGGCATCCGCCGGGCGCCTGGCTCGGGCAGACAGCGATAGGGGGATCAGCGTGGCCCGATCTGGCAAGGCGCAGGGCAAAACGGTGCAGGGCAAGACCGACAGGATCAAGAAGAAGCCACTAGCTGGCGCTGCGCTCGGTGCGGCCGGGCTGATGGCTGTCGCCGGCCCCGCTTGGGCATGCACGATGAGCGGCGAGTTCACCGCGGTGAACCCAACCGGCGGGCATGGCGGCGTAAAGGTGTCCGCCTATACCACCGGCACCGGCTTGTTCTCCAGCAAGTCGTTCATGCTGTACTTCATCGATTTCTCAAAGCGGGCCAACTCGCTGAATGGCAACCCAAAGAACTGCCACCACAGCGGGACGGCAATCGGAACCGGCACGGTTAGGCCTACTGTCTCCGTTCGAAGCGGAAAGGGTCACATCGCCAGCGCTTCGGGCCATATTCCCACTGGAGCCGGTCTCGGCATAGGGGGAGTGTGCTACGCCGACCCGAGCAACAGGGCGCTGAACGCGGCCAGCGCCACCTTCGACGTCAACTGATATCCGTCGGGCGACGAGACTACAAGCCGAGAGGACATGGAGATGATCAACTGGAATCGTCGGCGCTTGGCCGCCGTCGCCACGACGGTGGCCGTCGCCACGGGACTGGGCTGGGGCAGCACCGCCTGGGCGTGTTCCGCCCTGGGCGCCATCGACCAGACGTTGAGCGTGGCCTCCGGCCCGCCCGGGACCGTCGTGCCGGTCTTGGGTTCGTCGTTCTTCCCGTACGCCACCATCCAGCTGTACTGGGAGCCGTCCAACGGCGTCAAGGGTCAGCTCGTCGGCAGCACCACCGCGGACGCCAAGGGCCACTTCGACACCACCATGACCGTTCCGTCGGTGGCACCCGGGGGCTACGCCTTCATGGCAACGTCGAGCCCCAACTGCGACGGCGCCACGTGTTACGGGCCGTGGCCGGGCCCGTCGTTCCGGGTCACCGCCGCCCCGACGGTAGAGCCGTCCCCGCCTCCGCCGTCCCCCTCAGGGTCGGTCCAGCCTCCGCCGTCCCCCTCAGGGTCGGTCCAGCCTCCGCCGTCCCCCTCAGGGT
>JBOGGP010000169.1:0-5833 GCA_050744105.1 Acidimicrobiales bacterium | reverse complement strand
GTCTCCGGCCGAGGCGCTCACCTGCCTGAACGAGATGGTCTTCGTCACCGGCGACGAGTACTTCGCCACCGTCTGCGCAGTGGTGGCCGACCCGCGGCGGGCCCGGATCGAGTGGGCCACCGCCGGCCATCCCCCGCCCGTCCTCAAGGGCCCCGGGACGGCCGAGGTCATCTCGGGAGGCCTCGGTCCCCCCATCGGCGTCGACGCGTCCAGCCAGTACCCGGGGGGGGCCCGACCCCTCCGGCCGGGCGACACCCTCGTCCTCTACACCGACGGGCTGGTGGAGCGCCGGGGCCACGACCTGTCCCTCGACGAGCTGGTCCTGGCCTGCCAGGGCGCGCCCTCGGAGCCCGAGGAGCTGATCCGCCACGTGGTGGCCAAGATGGTCACCGACAGCCGGGAGGACGACATGGCGGTGATGGCCGTCCAGTTTGTGCCCGTACGCCAGGCCATGCTGGAGGTGGCCTTCCCGCCCGAGCCGGCGTCGGTGGCAGGGGCTCGCGCCGCCATCAGGGAGCTCCTGGCTCCCCGTCCCGGTAACGGAAACGGGGCCGCCTACCAGGTCGACGCGGTGGCCCTGGCGGTGTCGGAGGCCTTGACCAACGCCGTCGAGCACTCGGCCAGCCAGGGCCCGGTGCAGCTCAGGGCCGAGCGGACCGAGGCCGACCTGACCGTCACCGTCACCGACAGCGGCCGGTGGCGGCTGCCGGCGCCGGGCCCCGCCCGGGGCCGCGGCATCCCCATCATGCGGGCCCTGGCCGAGGTCGAGATCGACGCCGGCGCCCGTGGCACCCGGGTGACCCTGAGATTCATGGCCAGGCAGGCCGTCCCGGCGCCGGCGTCGCCGCCGGTGCCTGAGAGCCCGGGCTGATGGCCAAGAAGTGGTGGACCCTGCTCGGGGTGTGCCTGGGCACCTTCATGCTGCTGCTCGACGTCACCATCGTCAACGTGGCCCTGCCGGCCATCCAGTCGAGCCTGCACTCGACGTTCTCCGACCTCCAGTGGGTGGTCGACGCCTACGCGCTGTCCCTGGCGTCGCTGCTGCTGACCGGTGGGTCGCTGGCCGACCTGTTCGGCCGGCGCCGGCTGTTCGCCGGCGGGCTGGTGGTCTTTACCACCGGCTCGCTGGTGTGCGGGCTGGCGCAGTCCTCGGTGGAGCTGATCGTCGCCCGGGCCGGCCAGGGTGTCGGTGGGGCGGTGATGTTCGCCACCTCGCTGGCACTGCTGGCCACCGCCTTCCAGGGCCGGGAGCGAGGGGTGGCCTTCGGGGTGTGGGGGGCCATCACCGGGGTGGCCGTGGCCGTGGGGCCCGTGCTCGGCGGGATACTGACCAGCGGGCTGTCGTGGCGGTGGATCTTCTTCGTCAACCTGCCCATCGGCGCCTTTGCCCTCCTCGTCACCCTGACCCGGGTCGACGAGTCCCGCGAGAGCCGGGCCCGCCGGCCCGACTGGGCCGGGTTTTCGATCTTCTCCGTCTCGCTGGTCGCCCTGGTGTACGGCCTCATCCGGGCCCAGGAGAGATCCTGGGGCGACCCGGGCGTCGTCGCCTGCTTCGCCGTGAGCGTCGCCGGCATCGCCGCCTTCGTGGCGGTCGAGCACCGCGGCCGCCACCCCATGTTCGACCTGGCCCTGTTCCGCCTGCCCACCTTCGTGGGGGGGGCGGTGGCCGCCTTCGCCCTGTCGGCCACCCTGTTCGCCCTCCTGCTGTACCTGGTGCTGTACCTGCAGGACAACCTGGGCTACTCGGCCCTCGGCACCGGGGTGCGCCTCCTGGTCATATCGGGGGGCGTCCTGGTCACCTCCACCATCGCCGGCCGGGCCACCACCCGGGTCCCGGCCCGCTGGCTCATCGCCCCCGGCCTGGTCCTCGTCGGGATCGGCCTGCTGGCGATGACCGGGCTCACCGGGTCGTCGACGTGGACCCACCTGATCCCCGGCTTCGTACTGACCGGCATCGGGACGGGACTGATCAACCCCCCGCTGGCCTCCACCGCGGTGGGGGTCGTGCCTCCGCCCCAGGCCGGCATGGCCTCGGGCGTCAACTCCACCTTCCGGCAGGTGGGGATCGCCACCGGGATCGCCGCCCTCGGTACCATCTTTGCCACCCGCCTGGCCTCCCAGCTGCACCACCGCCTGGCCGGCGACCCGACGCTGTCCGCCCTGGCCGGGCGCAGCCACGCCATCTCGGTACTGGTCGACAACGGCAGCGGCACCACCGCCGTCGCCATGGCCCCGCCCGAGCTGCGGGGCCGCCTGGCCGCCGTGGTCCACTCCAGCTTCGCCTCCAGCCTCGACCAGATACTGCTGATAGCCGGGGTAGCCGCCCTGGTCGCCGGGGCCTGCGCCGTCCCGCTCATCCGCCAGCAGGACTTCGCCCACGGCAGCGCCGCCCACGCCGACGCCAATCGCTGAGCCCGCTGGCCACCGGACCGCCGGCGGCGGCGGTCCCCGTCGGGCCGACCAGGACGCGGTTGTGCACTACGGTACCCCTTAGGCGTACCTAAGTGCACAGCTATCCTTGGTGCGGCGGTCCAAAGCAGGGGCGACCCTCCCCCCGGCGGTCGGTGGGGACGGCGCTGATCTGGCCAGGCCGCTCGCCCCACCCAGGCCGGTTCCGGCGACAGCCTGCTCTGGGAGGATTTGACCGTTTCGTGTGGTTCACGTAATCTCCTGGCCCGTCGTGACGCGTGACCGTGGAAGATCTCGCCGGCACGCCGTGCTGTCGGTCTCGGCGGCTCTGGCCACCATGGCGATGGCCCTCCCCCACGCCTCCGCCGACCCCCTGTCGTCCAAGCGGGCCCAGGCCCAGGCCCTGGCGGCCAAGATCCAGCAGCTCGGCATCCAGGAGAGCGCCCTGTCCGAGCAGTACGACGGGGCCAAGCTGGCCGTGGACGCGGCCAACGCCCAGGTGGCCAAGGCCGGCCAGGCCGTGGCCAGCGCCGAGGCGGCCCAGGAGGCGGCTCGCAGGTCGCTGGCCGCCGAGGCGGTCACCGCCTACGTGCACGGGGGGACCTCGGCGCTGGCCATGGCCGGCAACCAGCCCCTGGGCAGCGTCGACGCCGACCTCGTCCGCAACGTCTACGTCGGCAGCCTGGCCAGCACCCAGAACGACGCCATGGACCAGTACCACCTGAGCGCCCTCCAGTCCCAGGACGCCAAGGTCAACCTGCAGGCGGCCCAGGCGGTGGCGGTGACCAAGCTGGACACGGTGGCATCGGACCGCCAGGCGGTCCAGTCCTCGGCCGGAGCGATGCGATCGACCCTCGACCAGGTCAACGGCCAGATCGCCGTGCTGGTGGCCCAGGCCCAGGCCGCCCAGCAGGCCGCCCAGGCCCAGGCCGAGCGCCAGGCCCTGGCCGCCCAGCAGGCGGCGGCGGCGGCCCAGTCGGCCTCGGCCCGCGCCGCGCTGCCCGAGAGCAGCGGCGGCGGACTGGGCGGGATCTCGGGACCCTCCAACCCGGCACCCCCGGTCGGCAGCGGAGCGGGCGAGGCGGTCGCCGCCGCCATGACCCGCCTCGGCGATCCCTACGTCTGGGGCGCATCCGGGCCCAGCTACTTCGACTGCTCGGGCCTGGTCCTGTGGGCCTGGGCGCAGGCCGGTGTCTCCCTGCCCCACTTCAGCGGGGCCCAGTACTCGAGCACCACCCAGATACCCATGTCGGACCTCCAGCCCGGCGACCTGGTCTTTCCCTACGACCCGGGCGAGCACGTGGCCATGTACATCGGCGGGGGCGACATCATCGAGGCCCCATACACCGGTGCGGTGGTCCATGTCGTCCCCCTCAGCGGGTTCTTCGTCTACGCCACCCGGGTGGGCTGAGCACCGCCGCGTCCTGTCCCGACGGCCGGGCCTCGCCCTTGCGCGTGCTGGAGGCACAATGGTGGGGTGGTCACCACCTGCGCCCACGGCTTCGACGCTCACGACTGCCTGATCTGTGCCACCCTCGACTCCAGGGCGCCGGCCGGGCGCCGCCGGCCGGCGGCACCGGTGGTGACCGCAGAGGTGGTCGGCCGACCCCGGCGCATCGGGCTGAGGGTGGGCGCCGGACTGGCCCTGGCCGGGGGGGCGGTGGCGGTAGTGGCAGTAACCGTGTTCCTCGTCGCCGGCATCGTTTTCACCATCCTGCGGTTGGCCGAGCTGGCCGTCGTGGCGGCAGCCGTGGGCTGGGCCGCCTACCGGGTCGGCTACCACCGGGGTCGCCGCTCCGCCACTCCCCGCGGGCGGGACCACGCTGGGCGGCGTATCGACTAGGATCGGGGCGAGGCAGCGTCGCGGGGAGGCCGATGACCGGTGGCAGTCGAGGAGCACCCTCCCGAGGACCGAGTGCTCGGCGCCAAGGTGCGGGCGCCCCGGCCGGGCGTCCTGGCCCGCGAGCGGGTGGCGCTGCTGCTTGACCGGGCCTGGCAGCACCCCCTCACGCTGCTGATAGCCCCGGCGGGCTCGGGCAAGACCACCGCCCTGGCCCAGTTCGCCGCCCGGGCCCAGGCCGCTGGCATCCCCGTCGCCTGGTACCGGGCGGAGGGCTCGGAGGGGGCAGCCGCCGACGTGTTCCGCCACCTGGGGAGCGCAGTTGGCGCGGCAGTCCCCGCCATGGCCCGGCGATGGGACAGCGTCGAGTCTGCCGCCGCTGACCTCGACGCCCACCTGAGCCACCCGCTGGCCCTGGTCATCGACGACTTCCACACCCTGGAGGGCACAGCCGGCGAGGCAGCCGTAGGCCAGCTGGTCACCTACCTGCCGGCGAACTTCCACCTTCTCGTCGGCACCCGGCGCCCGCCCCGCTTCGACCTCAGCCGCCTGCGCGTCTCGGGCCAGCTGGCCGAGCTCGGCCCCGAGGACCTCCGCTTCCGGACCTGGGAGGTCGAGCAGCTGTTCCGGGACCACTACGGCGAGCCGCTCCCCCCCGAGGAGCTGGCCGACCTCACGCGGCGCACGACGGGCTGGGCGGCGGGGCTGCAGCTGTTCCACCTGGCCACCCAGGGCAAGCCCGTGGTCGAGCGCCAGCAGGTGCTGCGCTCGCTGTCCACCCGCCTGCGCCTGGTGCGGGAGTACCTCCTCCACAACCTCCTCGACGGCCTCGACGACTCGCTGCGCCAGTTCCTGGTGCGCACCAGCGTCCTCGGCCTGCTGTCGCCGGCCATGTGCGACGAGCTGCTGGGCCGGCCCGGCAGCGCCGCACTGCTGGCCGAGGCGGAGCGTCGCCACCTGTTCCTCACCAGCGACGACGACGGCGAGACGTACCGATGCCACGAGGTGCTCAGGTCCCACCTGGCCGAGATGCTGATCAGGGACGTGGGCGAGGGCCAGGCCCGGGACCTCCAGCGGCGAGCCGGCGCCCTGCTGGAGGCAGCCGGGGACTCGGCGGAGGCCTTGTTCGCCTACTGGGGAGCCGAGGACTGGGCGGCGGCCGACCGACTGCTGGCCGAGCACAGCGACATCATCGGCGGCCCCACCATCGGGCTGGGGGCCATCCCAACCGGCCTGACCGACAGGGACGGCTGGATACTGCTGGCCACCGCCCGGCGCCAGCTGGCCACCGGCGCCTGGCCCGCCGCGCTCGACACCTACCGCAGAGGCGAGTCCCTCTTCGGCGGTGGCCGGCCGGTGGAGGCGTGCCGGCGGGAGCGCGCCGCCCTGGCTTCCTGGGTGGACCCGCCCTCCGCCGCCGCCCTGCGAGCCCCGGGAGCCGACTGGACGGCCCAGTTGCGCCAGGCCCTGACCCGGGATCCCGCCGGGGTGGCCGCCGGACTGCGCGCTCAGCGCCAGCTGGCCGCCACACCTCCCGGGGCGCTGGCCGCCGGCCTGGCCGACGCCATCGCCGGGCGCCTGGCC
>JBOGGP010000168.1:0-5836 GCA_050744105.1 Acidimicrobiales bacterium | reverse complement strand
ACAGCTGGATCGTGTGGCACCTGAGCGGGGGCCGGGCCCACGTCACCGATGCCACCAACGCAGGGGTCAGCGGCCTGGTGGGCCGGAACGCCCGAGCCGCCGGCCACGCCGGCGGGGACGGCCTGGCGTGGGACTTGGACCTGGCCCGGCGCCTGGGCATACCGGCGGAGGCCATGCCCGAGCTGGTCCACTCCTCGGGTGCCGTCACCGACGCCTCGGCGCTGGCCGGTGCGCCGCCGGTGACGGCGATAGTCGGCGACCAGCAGTCCTCTCTGGTCGGGCAGGGCTGCACGCAGCCGGGCCAGGCCAAGATCACCTTTGGAACCGGCGCCATGCTCGACCTGTGCCTGGGTGACCAGCGGGCCGAGCTCAGCCCCCGGGGCCCGGCGGGCTGCTACCCCATCGTGGCGTGGAGCCGGGGGGGGCGGACGTGCTGGGGCCTCGAAGGCCTCGACCTGACCGCCGGGGCCGCCGTCGACTGGTTGGTGGAGGATCTGGGCATGCTGGCGAGCGCCGCCGAGTCGGCGGCGGTGGCCGCCAGCTGCGACGACAGCGGGGGTGTCGTCGTGGTCCCGGCGTTGCTCGGGCTGGCCACGCCGGCGTGGGACTTCGGCGCCCGGGGAGCCGTCCTCGGCTTCACCAGGGGCAGCACCCGGGCCCAGCTGGTCCGGGCCGTGCTCGAAGGCATCGCCCACCGGGGAGCCGACCTGGTGGATGCGGCGGAGTCCGACTCCGGCCTCCCCATCACCAGCCTCCGGGTCGACGGCGGCATGAGCGCCAACCAGGTGTTCGTCCAGGCCCTGGCCAACGCCTGTGGCCGCCCCGTCGAGGTCTCCCCCCAGCTGGAGGCCACCACCCTCGGCGCCGGCCTCCTCGCCGGCCTGGCCGTGGGGGCGTGGGGCGGCGAGGAGGATCTGGCCCGCACGTGGCGGCCGCGGGCGGTGGTCGAGCCGTCCGCCCCGGCCCAGCGTGACCGGTGGCGCAACGCCGTGGAGCGCGCCCGGCGCTGGTACCCAGAGCTCAGCGCCCTGTCCTTCTGAGGACCCGATCGGTCGGCCGGCGGGCGCGGTCGCCAACCCTTCGCCAGCCCTCGCCGAGCCCTCGCTAGTACCAAGGCAAGCGTTGCTTCGTTGACTGAATTTTGAGTATTCGGGCTGGTCAAGACCTCAACAGAGTCAACGAAGCAACGCTCGTCTCAGTAACCCGGCGGAATGGTGCTGGCCGGGCAGTTGAGCAAGGTGAACGAACCTGCCAGCCGGCGCACAAGGAAGTCGTGCAGCGTCCCGACACCATCGGGCGATGGCACTGTTGCCTCGAAGGGGGCGTCGGTGGCGAGGCGGGCCGGCGCAATGGAGCCCAGCTCGGCGCAGTAGCCATCGGGATCGCCGGGCGCGAAGACAGGCTGGTCCACGCCGAGCCGGTACAGGGCTTCCTTGGCCACCGAGAACGAGCCGCTGACTTCCGCCATCGGATCGTTCAACGGAACCAGGGCAACCGGGTCGCCTTGGTGCTGAGCCGCAGAGATCTCGTTCAGGGCCAGCGACGCAACCCGGTGGCCGGGATTGGTCAGGTCCGGGGCGGTGAAGGGCTGGCAACCGAGCGCCGGGTCTATCAGGCCGGGCAGCAGGCCCTCGTCGGATCCGTTGGCGATCACCGTGCCCATCGACGCGGTGGCGTCGGTGTTCTGGGCCGTCTGGGCGCCGACGACCCGGTACGACGTGGCGACGTTGTCGCTCTGATCCTGGTCCACGACCGAGTAGTCCCGGGTCGTCGGGCAGGTCAGGCCGTCGAGGCCTACACCGAGCGCCGGAGCCCGGACCTGGGCAATGCGGGCGGCGGCGAAGAGCACGGGCGCGTTGCACCACGCCACCTGGCCGAAGATCGACCGTCCCAGGCCGTCGACGCAGCGCCCGGCCCCTCGACCTGCGAGCTTTAGGGCGTTCCCGTTGAACCCGACCCATACCCCGACCACCGACCCAAAACCGAGGCGGGGCACGACGGTGGGCACGGCGGGCTGCGTCCCGGCGTTGACGACGAGGGGCCGGTACACCGAGACCTGGCCCGAAAACACGTTTACGATGGTCGCCTCGACGAACGCCGCGCTGTCCGGGTTGGTCTCGTCGCAGCCGGCACCAGACAGCTGGTATGGCGTGGCCAGCCCTGCCGCGCTGAGCGGGCTGGTGGGGACCGACAGGGTGCACACCCCGTCTGGCACCCCGGCGGCGATGACGGGGGCGGCCGTCGCCGGCAGGGCGATCGTCGCCGGCAGGGCGATCGCCGTCGCCACCGCTATCGCCACCGCCAGGGCGGCCCGCCAGCGGGCGGCTGGTGAGCGGGCGGCCAGGTTGGCCACGAGCACGAGGGCGTTGGCCACCCACTTTTTGCCGCCACCTGGGCTCGCCCCGAGACCCATTGACAGGTGTGCCTGCTCGACAGGATCGATCATTTCATTGTCCCCTTCCTCGTCCGACCAAGAAAGGCTCCTCTTCCCGAGGCGCCTCATTCGCCAATCAACCAGGCTGGTGGCCCGGCAGGTAACCCACGGGGATACTAGCCCGGCACTACGGGGAATGAAACACCCGCAGCCAAAGAGGGGACGTGACATATTTCACTGGGCCAGATGGTCACCGGCCAGTCCCCGACGGATCCGGCTCATTGGTCGCTCAGGCCCGCACCGAGGCCAGGTCGGGCAGCTGCTGGCGCACGTCGAGCACCGGGGCCATGAGGTCGCCGTGGCGCGCCACCCGGGCCAGCACGTCGGGGGCCTCGAAGACCAGGCGGCCGGCCTGGCCGTGGCCGAGGGCGTCGTCGACCTCGTCCCAGGTGACCGGCGTCGACACCGTCGGCCGCTCCCGGGCCCGCAGCGAGTAGGCCCCCACGGTGGTCTTGGATGCGGTGTTCTGGCTCCAGTCGATGAGCACCCTGGCCCGGCGGGCCGCCTTGTCCTGGGTGGAGACCACCAGGTCACCATGGGCACGCTCCAGCACCTGGGCCATGGCCTGGGACCACGGCTTGGACTCGGCGTAGGTCACGTCGGTGTTGAGCGGCAGGTAGACCTGCAGGCCCTTGCTGCCCGACGTCTTGACCCAAGCCCGGAGGCCGAGCCTGTCCAGGCTCTGGTGCAGGATGAGGGCGACACGGGCACAGGTGAGGACGTCGGCCGGCGGCCCGGGGTCCAGGTCGAAGACCATGGCCGTGGGCCGGTCCAGGTCGGGCTCCCGGGCCAGGGTGGGGTGGAGCTCGATGGCGGCCAGGTTTGCCATCCACACCAAGGTGGCGGTGCCGTCCAGGCCGCAGTAGTCGACGTCGCCCATCGACACCGTGGCCACCCAGTCGGGCTTGTGGCCCGGGCAGTTCTTCTCGAAGAACGAAGGGGCCGTCACCCCGTTGGGGAAGCGCCGGAGGGTGACCGGGCGCCCGGCGAAGTGCGGCAGCAGGACCGGCGCCACCTGGGCGTAGTAGTCGATCATCTGGCCCTTGGTGAAGCCGGGTTCGCCGGGCCAGAGCACCTTGTCCAGGTTGCTGAGGGAGAGCTGGCGTCCCCCCACCTCCACCGCCACGCCGGCGGCCGCCATCAGCGCCCGCCCGGGGGCGGTCCCACCATCTTGGGACTCACCCGCTGGCCGCCGAGGCGGCGCCCGCCGGGCTCGGCTCCTTGCCCTCCCGGCCCCGCCGGGCCGCCGCCAGGCTGGCTTCGAGGGCGGCCATCAGGTCGACCACCGGGGCGTTGGGCCGGGCCTGCTCGGGGGCGGGCACGGACTCGCCGTCGGCCTTGGCCTCGATGAGGGCCAGGACCTTCTCCCGGTGCTCGTCGTGGTAGCGGCCCGGGTCCCACCTGGCCGACAGCGACTCCACCAGGGAGGTGGCCATGTCCAGCTCCCGGTCGCTCGGCCTGGTAGCCGCCGTGGTCGGGACCTCCAGGTCGGCGGGGTCGACCACCTCGTCGGCGTAGAGCATGGTGGACAGGACCAGCACGCCGTCGCGGGCCCGCATGGCGGCCAGGTACTGCTTGGTGCGCAGGACGAAGCGGCCGAGGGCTACCTTGCCGGTGCTGGCCATGGCCTCGGCCAGCAGGGCGTAGGGCTTTTCGGCCCGGCCGTCGGGCGTGAGGTAGTAGCTCTTGTCGAAGAACACCGGATCTATGTCGGCCAGGTCGACGAACTCCTCGATGTCGATGCTCCTCGTCCCCTCCGGGTCGAGAGCGGCCAGCTCCTCAGGCGCGATGGTCACGAAGCGGCCGCCGCCCAGGTCGTAGCCCTTGACGATCTCGGTGTAGTCGACCTCCTCGCCGTCCACCGAGCACACCCGGCGCTGGTTGATCCGGCCGCCGTCGGCGTCGTGGAGCTGGTGAAACCTGATGTCCTGGGGAGCAGTGGCGGTGACCAGCTTGACCGGCACGTTGACCAGGCCGAAGCTGACGGACCCGCTCCAGATCGACCTCGGCATGGCGCTTGGTCCTTCTGTTCGGATGGGCCGTCCCAGCGTACGGCGCCGATGGGCCCAGATGTTCCTGGTCGCGGCATTGCCAAGCGGCGCCAAGTCTGTCAAGGTGCTGGAACGCAGCGCCTGTGCAACGGCGGGCTACAGGATCGCCGGGAGACAGGATCGCCGGGAGACAGGATCGCCGGGAGACAGGATCGCCGGGAGACTGGGTCATGTCGCGGTTACGCTCGGCGCCGCCATGGCCACCGTGGAGGAGACAGCGCGCCGCCTGGCCCGCCTACTGTCGGGAGGGGGCGACGCCCTGGCCGACGCCGGGCGGAGCGACCTGGTCTTCGAGCCCCGGGTGGACCTGCGGCCGCTGGAGCGCACCGAGCCCCCGCCCGACACCTGGGCGGTCGACGGCGGCCAGGCCCTGGTGGCCGACGCCCGCTGCCTGAAGGTCTACCTGACCCGGGCGGCCACCGTGCGCTGGCAGGCCGGCGCCTGCGTGCTGGAGGACGCCGGCGACGTCGAGGTCCACCTCCTGGGGGCCGGCCAGGACGCCGTCACTGCCGCCGGGCTCCGGGCCGAGGTGGCCCGGGCCCTGGCCGCCGGTGCCGGCGGGGCCACCACGCCGGCCCCCGCCCTCGCCGGAGCGGGCGCCGACGTCAACCTGCTGCGGGACTGGGCCGAGTGGCGGGCGGTGGCCGCCGCGGTGGAGGCGGCCCAGCCGGGTGCCCTGGTGCTCGTCGACGGGGACCTGCGGCCCGACTGGCGCATCCCGCCGGCCTGGATGGCGTCGCTCCTGGACCGAGCCGAGGCCCGGGCGGTGACCGTGGCCGGGGTGACCAAGCACTCGTCGCTGTCGCGCGGTGGCGCCCCCCTGGTGGGCGAGCTCGAGCGCCAGGCCGCCGCCGCCCTCGGTCCCCGGGCCACGTGGTGGGCCCAGGTGGCCCGCACCCGGCCCGACCCCGACGCCGCCGGCACCGCCGGCGGGGCCGGCCTGGCCGTTGTGGTCGCCCGGCTCGACCCCGACGCCCGCTTCGCCTTCCGGGTGGACCTGCCCGCCGGCGCCGGGCCGGCCCGGGCGCTCGGCGCCCTGGCCGCCGTGTCCGACGACGCCGCCTTCCCCGGCTACCCCTATCCCCTCTCAGTGGCCGACCGCCTGGCCGCCTGCCCGGGCTGGCTGCGGGCCGACGTGCGCGCCGACCTGGTGGCCGGCCTGGACCGGGCCGGGGTCAGCCCCGAGGTCCAGGAGCGGGCCTTCGCCGACCGCCACCGTCTCATGGAACGATCGGGCTGAGATGGCCGACCCTGCCACGCCCGACCCTGCCACGCCCGACCCTGCCACGCCCGACCCTGCCACGCCCGACCCTGCCACGCCCGACCCTGCCACGCCCGACCCTGCCAACCC
>JBOGGP010000167.1:0-5843 GCA_050744105.1 Acidimicrobiales bacterium | reverse complement strand
TCGCCTGGCCGCCATCTTCCAGGACTTCACCCACTACCCGATGTCGGCCGCCGACAACGTCGGCTTCGGAGCCATCGGCCGTCACCTCGGCCACGACCGCGACCTCCTCGACAGAGCCGCCGAGCGGGCCGGTTGCAAGGACCTCATCGACGGCCTACCGACCAGTGGAACACCATCCTGTCCCGTAGCTTCGCCGGTGGCGTCGACCTGTCGGGCGGTCAATGGCAGCGGATCGCGTTGGCCCGCGCCCTGGCCGCGGTGCAAGGCGGCGCGGGTGTCCTCGTCCTCGACGAGCCGACCGCCCATCTCGACGTGCGGGGGGAGGTGGAGCTCTTCGACCGCTTCCTCGAGGTCACCCGGGGCTGCACCACTATCCTCATCTCCCATCGGTTCTCGACGGTGCGGCGGGCCGACGCCATCGTGGTGCTCGACGGCGGCCGGGCCGTCGAGGAGGGCACCCACGCAGAGCTGGTAGCCGGCCAGGGGCGCTACGCCAGGCTGTTCGCGCTGCAGGCGGCCCGTTACAACGACGGTCCCGAGCCGGAGCGGGAATCGGCGTGACTGCTCCCACCGTCGACGACTTTCTCGCCGGCGACGGGCTCACTGGGAGGGCCAGGGCCATCGGCACCGTGGTGCGCGCCACGTTCTCCGCCGACCAGCGGCGCGCCAGCACTGCGGTCGCCCTCCAGATCCTGGTCGGCCTCAGCGGTCCGGTGTTCGCCGTCGCCCTGGCCGCCCTCGCCGGCGCCGCCTCCGACCACGGCGACGTGGAGCTGCCCGCCCTGGTCCTGGCCGGCTGCATCGGCGCGGTGAGGTGCGTGTCGGCGTTCGCCACCCAGGTGTCGGTGCGGCTGGACCGGGCACTGGCTGGAGCGGCGGATCATTACGCTCGTCGGCGGCCTGGCCGGGACCGGACACCACGAAGACCCGGCGACCCTGGCCCGCATCGAGCGGCTGGTCCGCTACAACTGGCTGACCTCGATGGCGGTACCGGCGCTGGTCGCCTGCTTGGAGATCGTGGTGCGACTGCTCTTTACCACCGCACTGCTCGCCCGGGTGGACGTCCGGCTGCTGGTGCTGCCGGCGTTCGGTCTGCCCGCGCTGGCCCTGGCCGGTGGCGCCGAGCGCATCAGGCTGCGCGCCCTCGACGAGCGGCGGCCAGCCGAGCGGCGAGAGCGCGACCTGTTCGACCTGGCCACCGCGGAACCCCCGGCCAAGGAGTTGCGCCTGTTCGCCCTCGGACCCGAACTGCTGCGCCGCCATGCCGAGGAGTCGGCAGCGATCGCCGGCAACGAGCTCCGCCACCGGCTCCAGGGTTCCGCCCTGATCCTGGTCGGTCGGCTGCTCTTCGCCGTCGGGTACCTGCTTGCTCTCGCCGTGGTGGTCGAGCGGGCGACCCACGGCGGCCTCAGCGTGCGCGACCTGGTCCTCACAATTGGTCTCGCCAGCCAGGTGATGGGACAGCTATCGTCGGTGTCCAACCGGGCCAACTGGCTGAACTGGTCGCTGACCGCCGTGCGTGACGTGGTGTGGCTCGAAGATCTGGTGCGCACGGCGGTCGACGTTGGCCAGGCAGGCATTCCCCCTCCCCCACGGCTGGGTTCGGGCATCACCTTCGACGGGGTGTCATTCGCCTATCCGGGTACCGACACCACCGTCCTGAGCGACTTGGACCTGACGCTCGACGCCGGCACGGTGGTCGCCGTCGTCGGTGACAACGGCGCCGGCAAGTCGACGCTGGTCAAGCTGCTGTGCCGGTTCTACGAAACCAGCGCCGGCGTCATCCGGGTGGACGGCGTCGACCTCCGCGCCATCGACCTGGCCCGGTGGCGCCAGCGGATCGGTGCTGCGTTTCAGGACCACGCCCGCTACGAGGTGACGGCTTCGTCGGTGGTGGGCATCGGCGATCTGCCCCGACTGGGCGACCCGGCCGCCGTGCGCGCCGCGCTCGACGCCGCCGGCGCCGGGGCTCTCGTCGACGGGCTCCCCGACGGCATCGATTCGCTGCTCGGCAACGCGTGGGGCGGCGCGGAGCTGTCCGGTGGCGAGTGGCAGCGCCGGGCCGTGGCCCGGGCCACCATGCGCCTCGACCCGTTGCTGCTGGTGCTCGACGAGCCGACAGCGGCGCTCGACGCGGAGGCGGAGCACTTGCTGTTCGAGCGCTACGCCGGCGCCGCCGGCGACGCCCGCCGGCGGTCGGGGGCGATCACCATCGTGGTCAGCCACCGGTTCTCCACAGTACGGATGGCGGACCTCATCTTGGTGGTCGGGGGCGGGCGCGTAATCGAGCGCGGCACTCACGACGAGTTGATCTTGCTCGGCGGGGCTTACGCTCACCTGTTCCGCATCCAAGCCGGCGCCTACCGGTAGGTGGGCCCCGACCGCCAAGGCGACGGCGCCGCGGATCCGCCGGTGGCCGCTGCCGCCGCCTCCAGGGCCTGGATCTCGTCCCTGGTCAGGTCCCTCCAGGCGCCGGGGGCCAGGGAGCGGTCGGCCACCGGCCCGATCCGGGTCCGGACCAGCCGGCGGACGGGGTGGCCCACGGCGGCGCACATGCGCCGCACCTGGCGGTTGCGGCCCTCGTGGACGACGATGCGCAGGACGTTGGGCGGCACCAGGGCGACACGGGCCGGTGCCGTGAGCCCGTCGTCGAGGACCACCCCCTCGCGCAGGCGGCGCACGGCCCGGGGAGAGGGGGTGCCATCCACCTCGGTCAGGTACTCCTTGTCCACGCCGAAGCGGGGGTGGGTCAGGTGGTTGGCCAGCTCGCCGTCGTTGGACAGCACCAGCAGGCCCTCGGTGGCGGCGTCGAGCCGGCCGATGGGGAAGACGCGGGGGCTGGGAGGCACGAGGTCGACCACAGTGGGCCGGCCCTGGGGGTCGGCGGCGGTGCTGACCACGCCGGCCGGCTTGTTGAGCAGGTAGTAGACCAGGCCGGGCCGCACCGACAGCGGCACCCCGTCGACCTCGATGCGGTCGCGGTCCACATCGACCCGCCAGCCGAGGACGGCCACCTCGCCGTTGACCCGGACACCGCCGCCGGCGATCCGCCCCTCGCACACCCGCCGGCTGCCGACGCCCATTCGGGCCAACACCTTCTGTAGCCGCTCGCCGGCCGGCTGCCCGCTCGCCCGGCCGCTCCCCGGCGCCAGCCGCTCGCCGGCCGGCTCCCCGCTCACACGATCGCCCCGGCGCCCCCGCCAGCCCCGGTGTCGCCGGTGTCGCCGGCCGGTCCCGGTCCCCGGTGGCCGGCCAGGCTGTCCTCGAGCGCCTCCATCACCTCGGGCTCGGGAACGAAGCCGGCCAGGGGCGGGAGATCCTCGATGCGGTCGAGGCCCAGGCGCTCCAGGAACAACGGCGTGGTCCCGTACAGCACCGCCTGGCCGGGGCCGGGGTCACGGCCCACCTCCTGCACGTAGCCCCGCTGGGCCAGGGTGCGCACCACCCCCTCGGCGTTGACCCCCCGGATCACGCCGACCTGGGCCCGGGAGACGGGCTGCTTGTAGGCCACGATGGCCAGCGTCTCCATGGCCGGGCCCGACAGCCGGGCGGTCTGGCCCTCCAGGATGTAGCGCTCCAGGTAGCCGGCCATGTCGGGGTGGCTCTGGAACCGGTAGCCACCGGCCACCCTGACCAGCTCGAAGCCCCGACCCGCCGCCCGGTACTGCTGGGCCAGCTGATCGCACAGCTCGTCGACCCGGGCCGGGGCCAGCTCGAGGAGCTGGGCCAGCAGGGGCGTCTCCACCGGGGACTCGGCCACCATCAAGATGGCCTCGACGGCCCGCCCGGCCTCGATCAACCGCCCGGCCTCGATCAACCGCCCGGCCTCGATCAACCGCCCGGCCTCGATCAACCGCCCGGCCTCGATCAACCGCCCGGCCTCGGTCACCAGCCCCGGTACTCGTCGGCCGGCGCCAGGGCCCCCGGCGCCAGGGCCCCCGGCGCCTGGGTGCTGTCCCCGTCAGCCCCGCCGTCCCCGCCGTCCCCGCCGGCCCCTCCGGTCCAGGTCACGTGCAGGTCCCCGAAGGTCGAGGCCTGCTCCAGGTCGACCAGGCCCTGCTTGTAGAGCTCGAGGACAGCCAGGAAGGCCACGATCACCTCCAGCCGCTGCCGGTCCCCCGCCGTCAGGGCCCGGAACGTGATCCTCCCGCACACGGGAAGGGTCTTTACCAGCTGCCCGACGGCGTCAGCCACGCTGAGGCGGACGGGGGCGACGTGGTCGAGGTCGACCCGGGGGGCGGGCGCCGGGGTGAGGAGGCCGGCCAGGACGTCCCGCAGCTGGCCGGGCGCCACCCCGGCCAGCAGGTCGGGGGTCAGGCCGACGAAGCGCTCCTCCAGCCCGGCCCGCCGGGCCAGCGATCGGGACGCCGAGTCCATCAAGCGCCCCAGGTGCAGCGAGGCGTCCTTGAACGTCTTGGCCTCGAGCAGCCGGGCCAGCAGCAGGTCCCGCTCCTCCCACAGGCCGAGCTCCTCGTCGGGCTCCACGTCGTCGCCGCCGGGCAGCAGCCGGCGCGCCTTCAGCTCCAGGAGAAGGGCGGCGACGAGCAGGAACTCGGTGGCCACCTCCAGGTCGAGACCGGCGCGCAGCTCGGTCAGGGTGGCCACGTAGTCGTCGACGATGGACGACACCGACACGTCCCACAGGTCGACCTGCTGGCGGGTTATCAGGTGCAGCAACAGGTCGAGGGGGCCCTCGAATACAGGCGTGATTACCTGGTAGGGCACCGGCCCAGGATAACGGTTCACCTGCTCGACCCCTTGCCAATAGCATGCCCGGCCGTGAAGAGAGTCCTGTGAAGAGAGTCCTCTCGGGCATCCAGCCCACCGGTGACACCCATCTGGGCAACTACCTGGGCGCCATCCGGTGGTGGGTGGCGGACCAGCACGAGGGTGACGCCTTCTATTGCGTGGTCGACCTCCACGCCCTGACCGTCGCCGGCGACCCAGGACCCCGGCGCCAGGCCACCCTGTCCATGGCCACGCTGCTGCTCGCCGCCGGGCTCGATCCCGGTGCATGCAGCCTGTTCGTGCAGAGCCACGTCCCCGAGCACACCCAGCTCACCTGGCTCCTGGAGTGCACGGCCAGCATGGGCGAGCTGCGCCGCATGACCCAGTTCAAGGACAAGTCGTCCCGGGGCGAGGAGGAGTCGGCGCGCGCCGGGCTGTTCACCTACCCGGTGCTGATGGCCGCCGACATCCTCCTCTACGATGCCGAGGCCGTGCCGGTCGGTGACGACCAGCGCCAGCACCTGGAGCTGGCCCGCGACCTGGCCGGCCGCTTCAACAGCCTCTACGGCCCCACCTTCGTGGTGCCAGAGGCCAGGATCCCCCCGCCGGGCCGGGGGGCCCGGATCATGGACCTCCAGGAGCCGTCGAGGAAGATGTCGAAGACGGGCGGCACTGCCCAGGGGACGATCTCGATCTTCGACGACCCTGGGACCATCGAGTCCAAGGTCAAGCGGGCGGTGACCGACTCGGACGGCGAGGTGCGCTACGACCCCGACGCCAAGCCAGGGGTGTCCAACCTGGTGGAGCTGCTGGCCGTCGCCACCGGCCGGACGCCGGCCGAGGTGGCGGCTGGTTACAGCCGCTACGGCCCTCTCAAGGCGGACACGGCGGCGGCACTGGTGGAGATGGTCCGGCCCGTCCAGGATCGTTACCGGGCGCTCGCATCCGACCCGGGGATGGTCGCCGGCGTCCTGCGGGCCGGGGCGGCCCGAGCCACCGAGGTGGCGGCCCTGACCTACGAGCGGGCCCGGGAGGCGATCGGCCTCCTCGGCCGGTCCTGAGCCCGCCGACCGGCGCCCACCCCGCTGACCCCGCCGACCCCGACCCCGCCGACC
>JBOGGP010000166.1:0-5852 GCA_050744105.1 Acidimicrobiales bacterium | reverse complement strand
CCTGAACGGTTCTTCAACAAGGCACCCGTCGCCCCCACACTGCCTGCCTCGGCCTGGATCAACAAGCCCACTATCCGCACCGAACTCAACTAGCAAAATCGGCAACTACCCCTTGACACGTTCCGCAACAGCCTGCGCAAACGTCATAGGCAGTTCCAGTGAAGCGGCCACCCAAGCTGCCGAGCGTCGGTATTACTATCTCGCTTGTGATAGTTTGCGACGGCATACTCTCCCGCCCCACCTCCTCCCCTAACTAGATGACCCAACCACGCCGCCTTGCGATAGTACACGAATGGCTCGACAAGACGGGTGGATCCGAGCAAGTATTCAATGAGATGGCCGACACCTTTCCCCCTGCCGATTTATGGGCTCTTTGGAACACCACTCCACCAAGAGAGGACGGGCGCGCCGTGAGGGAATCCTGGTTGGCCAGGACCCCCCTGCGCGGTCACAAAGCAGCTGCCCTTCCACTAATGCCGCTCGCCTGGCGGACGTTATCTCGGTCCAGCCATTACGACATAGTCGTGTCCTCATCGCACTGTATGTCACACGCGGTACGGTTTTATGGCTCCAAGGGTACCAGATATCTTAGCTACGTCCACACACCTATGAGATATATCTGGCTGCCCGAACTCGACCCCCGGGCCGGTGCATCGTTTATACGCCGAAGTGTCATGACGCCTTTGAGAAGTGTCGATCGTCTACTTACAAAGGGTGTCTCGTCTTTTGCGGCAAACTCGGAAGAAGTTCGTCGTAGAATCGAACTATTCTGGCAACGTCCTTCGAGAGTGATCTACCCGCCGGTAGATACGACGTTCTTCCACTTCACTCCCCCGTCGACAAGGCTTCCCTTCAGCGAGTACCTAATCGCCGTCAGTCGGTGGACGCCCTACAAGAAGGTAGATCTGGCAATTCGTATTGCCCAGGAATCACGAATGCCGCTGGTTATTGTAGGATCGGGGCCTGATGAACCACGCCTAAGGGCGATCGCCCGTAACTCGTGCCGGCCCGTGGTATTTGAGCGGCAGCCCGCTCGCAATCGCATTCGAGAGCTCTACTCCGGAGCCTCTGCCCTTTTATTTCCTGTTCATGAGGACTTCGGTATTGTGCCTGTTGAAGCTCTGGCCTGCGGTACACCCGTGGTGGGTCTGGGACGTGGCGGTCTGCTGGAGACCGTCCAACACGGTAAAACGGGCTGGCTGGCGCCGACCGCGGATTTGGCCAGCATGGTCGAAGGAGTAAAAAGGGTCAGGACCTTCACGGGACCGCACTTGCGCGAGTCTGTGCTGCGGTTCAGTCGCACGCGATTCAGGCGCGAGTTCAGCGCGTGGATCGACGACGAGGCGGATTTGTGCAGGTAGTAGGTTAGTAGTTGGCCACAGGGCTACCCCGTCAGGGCTACGACGCGGCGCCGAAGAAGCCCGTGGTACCGTAGCTAAATACCCCTCCGTCGCTTTCCACGATCCAGTAACCGCCTCCGTCCGGGGATGCGACCATGCCCACGCAGGGGGCGTTCAGCGGCGATCCGCCTAGACTTCCGTGGAAGGTCGCGTCGAAACTGAAGATGCCGCCGTCCCGAGCGTCGAGCAAGTACCCGCCGGTGGCGGCGTCGTTTGCCATGCCCACCACTGGCTGGTTCAGATGTTGACCACCCTCCGAGCCATGGAAGGCCGCCGCCCCGTAGTCGAATATCCCGCCGTCATAGGCCACGAACCGGTACCCGGCGCCGTCGGACGTGGCCTCCATGCCCACTGCGGGCTGGTTGAGCCGGATATTGCCGGTGGAGCCAAAGAATGGCGCGTTGAAGCTGAACACCCCTCCATCGCCCCCGAGCAGCCAGTAGCCACCCGTGGCGGGATCGGCGGCCATCGCCACTATTGGCTTGTTCAAGGCCGTTCCGGACAGTCCGCCGTTGTCATGCGCGTCGCCGAAGGGATATACAGCCCCAGCCTGAGTGGCCAGCCAGTACCCGCCCCCGTCGGCGGTGGCCGCGATGGCTGCCACCGGTGAGGCCAGGCTGCTCTTGCCGCCCAGTCGTGGCGCGTTTCCGCACGCCGCCACCTCACCGCTGGAACTGGCGATCCAGTAGCCCTCCGAACCGGAGCTCAAGGCCATTCCCACCACCGTGAGCCGCGGCAGCAACTGGGAGCAAGTCGCCTGAGGGGGAGGCGCCCCAGACTGCGTGGGATAGCCCCCCACCGGGGCCGGGAGGGCGGGGGGGCCCACGGTGGGACTCGGATTGCTTTCGGGGAGCGGGCCTCCCGATGTCGGCGCCCACTGCCCTACGGGGCTCCCGATTGCGGTCTCGAAGGCAAAGTAGGCCTTCTTGGGCGAACCGTCGGAGCGGACGATCCCAACGTTGTCATACCAATTGTTTGGATCTGTGCCCTGGTCCTGCCAATAGGTGAATACTGGGCCCGCCCACGGCCACTGTGCCGCGGCCGTATAGGCTTGGGTGATCATGGCCCCCTGCATAGCCTCGGTTACAGCCTCGCTGGAGGTCCCTGTCGGGGCTCCATACTCGGTCAACCAGATCTTCCTGGCGCCGTCATTGTGGGCCACCATCTCCTTATGGAGCTGTGGCAGGTTGTAAAACGTGTTCCATGAGTCGGGTGTCATCGGCATGTCGGGGAAGGAGGCCGGGTGCACCGAGAGGGCGTCAAAATGCCCTTGAGCACCCGCCGCGTACATCCCTTTCAAGAAGCTTAGCGGGGAAAGTTGGCTCCCGTCAGCGGCATCGCTCGCCGGGGAAAGGGCCCCCGCGATCACGACGGCATTGGGCTCGCCGGCCTTGAGGGCGGAGTAGGCGGCCTCGAGAGTGGCCGTGTAAGCCGTCGGGCTCACGACCGGAGCCCAGTTGGACGCCAGGTTCGGCTCGTTCCAGATCTCCCAGTCCTGGACACCCATCGGCGCGTAATGCCGGGCCGAGGCGGTCATGAAGGCTGCAAAGGCGGATGGATCACCGGCAGCCTTGGCCCAATGCGGCGTGTAGTCGGCCACGAGCACTACTTGGAGTCCACGGGCAAGGGCACCTTCGACGACCGGGTCAGGCTCGGAAAAGTCGAACACCCCCGGTGTCGGTTCGACAACCGGCCAGAACAGGTCCAAGCGGATCCAAGTCGCCTTGCTGGCGGCGACGGAGTCGAGCACATTGGCGAGCGGGGCTCCCGAGAGCGTCTCGATCTGCGATTCGGGGGACACCCCGGCCACACTAGGCGTCGTCACCGGAGCAGCCTCGGCCCGGATGGTCGGGCCGGGCATCAGCCCCAATAAGCAGCCCAGCGCCACGATGGTCCCCGTGGCGACTGTGGCCCTCAGGGTCGCGGTAAATCGGCAGGTTTGTCCCATAAGTACGTATCGGACCCCCGCTCACCGCGCTTGACCTATTCTCGCCTAGCTTCGCACTTTTGTGTTGTAAAAGGTGATGTGAGGCTATGTAGACGGGCCCAATAACGAAAAGCCCGAGACACCCTCAACTCAAGCGACCTTGCCCCCTACCCCTACTTGCCGTATGGCGGCGCCTTGACCCACCGGTGCGGGGTCATTTTGGCCATGCCCACCACAGGCTGGCTCAGGTTTTGGCCACCCTCCGAGCCATGGAAGGCGGCCGCCTGGTTTCGCGCTCGGTGACCGGCCTCAACGGCCCGGAGGGCCTAAAGCGGCCGTCCGACCCGGATCCGGGGATGTCCTAAGCTAAGCTACGTGGGCAAGCAATGTCGTCAGCGTAGGCTTCGGCAGCGACTACGGAAGGGCCCGGGCACGTGCGCTCCATAGTAGTAGCCTCGTGACCCGTCCCGGCGGGCCCGGTTGATCACGATCCCGATGGGTTTGGCCCCGACCTGGTGCAGTTGGGCCAGGGTTCGGCCGAGCGAGCGGCGCCGGGTGCCGCGAGCGTCAACGACTACGATCGTCGCGTCGCACAGCGCGGCGATCGTAACGGCATCCGGGAAGAGCCCCTCCGGGGGAGTGTCCACCACGACGACCTCGTCGCTTCTGGGCAGGGCTGTGGCCAGGGGAGTGACGACGCGGCCGCCGAGACCTTGGGCGAGTGCGCCGGAGGGATCCTCCACCTCCACGCCGGCGGGCATCACGAGCAAGTTGGGACGGGCCTCAAGTGGGTGCAATCCCTGGGTCGGATCCACACCCCCCAGCACCTCGCTCAACCCGGGCGTTCTCGGGATCCCGAGTCTCTGATGGATCACGGGCCGCCGCATGTCCCCATCGATGAGGACGGTCGACACACCGAGTTCTGCTACAGCGACGGCGAGGTTGATCGAGATGAATGACTTACCCGCTCCGGGCTCGCTGCTCACGATGGCGACGCTGCGCACCCGCGCTGCGTCGCTGGTGAACAGCAGGCTGGTCCGCAACTTACGCGACGCCTCGACGACCCCAGGGCCGTCGCCGTCGGGGAGTCGAGCCAGCACCGCCAGCTCAGTGGCTCTGATCACCTCCTCCTCCAAGCGGTCGGTGGGGAAGCGGTCGCCCAAGGCTTCCAGGAGCGCCACCAGTTCGGAGGCGACGACCAACGCGGTCAACAAGCCAAACAGGGCGTCCCGCGCCGGACGGGGGGAGATCGGCGAGGGACTGGAGCGGGCCGGGGCGACGACGGCCAACTCGTCGAGCGGCTGTGACTGACGATTGGCCGCAACCTGCTCCAGGGCCAGGAGTTGGGCTTGGAGCAGGGGCAGCTGGGTCGAGGCGGGAGGAAGGGCGCTGATCTGGCCATTGATGTTGATCACTTCGGTGTTGATCTTGTCCAATTGCGTAGCCAGCGCTGTCTCTTGCTGGGCCGTCACCGCCGCGGTCAAGGCGTCTGTCTCGCCCCGAGCGAGCGCGGCGGCGGCCCCCGGCGAAGGACCGGTGGCGGTCACCGAGATGAAACCGATGGTGCTAGAAGCTACGATTGCCAGCCGCTTGGATGCTGTTCCCTCGTCGAGGTGGAGCTTCGCGTTATGGACTGCAGTCACAACGACGGGCACCGTTTGAGCCAACTCGGCATAGGTGTCAGCCAAGAACACGGTGTCGCTCTCGGCGGCGCCCAGGCCGGAGTTGAGTTGACCCGGTGTGACGCTAAGCTGAGCCTGGGCTTGGTAAAGGTTCGGTTGGTTGACACGCCAGGCATAAACAGCCACCCCGACGGCGAGTGCGACAGCGATCACGACCCACTTTCGCCGCCAGATGACCTGAAAATGGTTGCTGAGCTTCAAATTTCTCGCCAGACCGTCCGGGCCGGGTGCCCTCGACTGCCCAGGACTATAATCTCTCCAGGATGGCTCGTTTGATCACCCGCCCCAACCTGTGGTGGGTCCACCTTCCCTCTAACGCGTCCCGACAGCTACTCTTGACACTGGCGGGAGGCGGCGTGCTGGTGATCGTCTCCTCGGTGGCCGGGTACGGTGGCCCAGTCCTTGGATCGGCGCTGTTGGCTCCGCTCGCGGTGGCCCTCGTCGGGCGCCCCCAGCGCGGGGTCCTGGCGCTGGTCGCATTGGCTCCATTCGACGGTCTGCTGGACCTGCTGCCCCATTCGGCGACTTTGCATGTCTGGAAGGAGGTCCTGGTGACGGGCATCTTGTTGGCTAGCTTTGTCGCTCCTCCATCCGCCCGGGCGTCCGAGGGCAGGCCATTACCGGGCTGGTACCCAGCGGTCGGCGCCCTACTCGGCCTAGGCCTGGTGTCAGCATACTTCGTCGGCGGTCTCCAGGCATTCACCGGGTTCCGGATCGACTACTTCTACATCCTGTTGGCGTGGGCAATCTGGCGGTGCCCTCCCGATCCCCGGGAACGGGACCGACTGGTGACCATCCTCATGGCGACGGGCTCGTTTGCCGGGGCGTTCGGATTGGCCCAGC
>JBOGGP010000165.1:0-5903 GCA_050744105.1 Acidimicrobiales bacterium | reverse complement strand
CCCCCCAGGGGGTCGACGTGTCCTGCCTGGCCCCCGACCCGGACCTGGATGGGCTGGTCGAGGTCAGCGGCGGTCGGGCGGTCCTCACCCTGCGAGGGAGGCTCCTGGCCAACGAGGTTGCCCTCAGGCTGCGGTCGGCGAGGCTTTGAGGTCCCCCGTCAGCATGCCCGACCCTGGCCGTTTGGACGTTTTCGACCCTATTTCGACAAGATCCGTCCAAACGGGGAAATTGGTCCAATCCTCCCGGTCCGACGATCGTTGGGGCGACGTCGCCGGAGGTGGCCGGGGCTCAGAGGGTGGGCCCCTCGCCCCGCCCGGGTCGGGTGAGGACCCACTGGGCGCCCATTATCAACAGGGCTACCGCAAATCCGATGACGGACAGCTCGGCGAAGGCGGGACTCACGTGGCCACTGGGCGGCTTGGTGGTGAGCGGCAGCGTCGACGGGGGCGATGGCACGCTGACCAGGGGAGCGATCGTCGTGGTGGTGACGGCGGTGGTGGGCGGCGGCGTGGTGGTCGCCGGGCCGCCCTGCTGGGGGGGTGAGTAGTAGGTCGGCGACGGGCTGAAGTTGCGCGACGTGGTCCCTGCGGGGCCCTGGGTGGTCGCCGGTACCGAGGTCGACGTGGCCGGTGCCGAGGTAGACGGCAGCGACCTGGTCGTGGCGAACCCGCCCGAGGTGGTGGGCGTGGTCGGTGTCGGGTAGGTGGTCGCCGGGCTGCTGGTGACGGGGGACGTGGTGGCGGGAAGAGTGGCGCTCGTGGCTGGCAAGGAGCTGGCCGCGGGCCTGACGGTGTGGGCTGCCGCCGGCGCCGCCCGGATGCTGGCCACCACGAACAGGGTGGCCCCGACGGCGGCGATGACCATCACGGTCCGGAACAGGTGGGCCGCCACCCGGCGCCCGAGGTCCTGGCGTCGGTTCATGCCCACAGTGTGGCGCAGACAGGTGGTCCTGGTGGTGACGGCGACGCTCGCCGGACCCCGGCCCGCCGCTCTTGCCGTGCCGGTCGGCCGGTCTCCACCGGGTCAGCCAGGAGGCACCGGGTCAACCACGAGGGGTCAACCAGGAGGCACCGGGTCAACCAGGAGGCACCGGGTCAACCAGCCGGCACCGGGGTCAAGGGCGGGGCGGGGGCTCGGGGACGACGATGGAGTCGCCCGGGAAGATCAGGTCGGCGTTGGCCGGGTCGGGCAGGGTTGCCCGGTTTACCTCGACGAGCCGCCACCAGTACCGGGCCATGGTCGAAGGATCAGGGGTAGAGCCCCACGCCGCCGACAGTGACGAGGCGGCGATGCTCCACAAGCTGTCGCCCGGGCTCACGGTCCACGTAGCCGGCACCGGGCTGGCGGCCACCGGGCTGGCTGGCACCGGGGTCACTGCCGGATCCGTGGTGGTGGGAGGGACGCCCGTCGCCGCGCCCGGGGCGGGATTCGCGCCGGCGGGAGCAGGATCGGGGCTCACCGGCACCTCCGCCGGAGGGGAAGTGCCGCTGGCGCTGGGAAGGGACGCTCTGCTGCCAACGGGCGCCGGCCCCCCCCGTCCTCGGACCACGACACCAGGCCCGGGGACTACCGGGCGCAGGGTGGGCGGGTGGCTTGGCTGGACCATCCTGAGAACAGGTGGCGACTCCCCGTCGCCGGCTGACCTGCCGCCGGCCGACCCACTGCCGGCCGACCCACTGCCGGCCGACCCACCGACCGCCGACCCACCGACCGCGGCCGGGCCCGGCCCACGGCCGGCCGAACCGTCGCCGACCGCCGACCCACCGACCGCGGCCGGGCCCGGCCCACCTCCAGCCATACCGGCCGCCCCGGCCACCACCGTGCCGGACGCGGCCACCGCTCCCGCCGTTGCCAGGCTGGCCGATACCAACGCCAGGCGGCGCAGCCCGGGGGTGCTGACTGCCCGCAGGACCGACCACATCCACCCGCTGAGGGAGGATGCGAGGGAGGAGCAGAAGGAGGCCGCACCAGCGACGGTGCCCAGCATGGCCAGGATGACGAGTACCAGCAGGTAGCCACCGAGAACGACCACCAGGGCACGCAGGATCCCGAAGGCGCCGTAGATGGGGCCGACCCGGGTCCACCACCCGGGCCACCCGCCCGGATGGGCGAGCGAGGGCAGGGCCGGCGACCCATCGCCAGGTGCCCAGCCGGCGACGGCGACCACCCCGGCCACCACCACGGCCCGGACCAGTGGCGCGCCAAGCCACGCCCACCGACGCTGGCTCCGGTCGCTCACCGCGCCGAGCCCGGCGACCCAGGGGGATACACGGGCGTGCGTTCCCCGGCTGCGGTCACCACCTCGAGACGATCGCAGCCCTCTCGCCCGATGACGACGACGAGGGCGCGAGCTCCGGGCAGGGTGGCCACCCGCTGGCCGGTCACGCCTTCCCCTGGATGGGGCCAGTGATCGAAGACCCAGACCTCCCCGGTCCCCGAGCGCAGCAAGGCGGGTCGGGCCGGCGGGCGGCACGACCATCGCCCGACCACCACCATGTCGCCTGTCTCCCCTACGCTCCAAGTGCCGTTGGCAGTGGCGAACCTGCTGCCGACGACCGCCACGCCACCGCTGCCCCCACACGTCGCCCCCGGCGAAGCGCATGTCCCGCCCTCCCGCCCCAGGCCAGGGACCGGGCCCCGATGAGGGCCGCCGCCGCTTGCCAGTACGGCGGCGCCTACACTCACCGCCGCCACCGTTCCCACCAGCGCCCACGCCCGACCCCTCCGCCGCCCCGCCCCCCGGCGAGACTGCCTGGCCGACCCACCGCCGGCCGACCCACCGCCGGCCGACCCACCGCCGGCCGACCCACCGCCGGCCGCCAAGTTGCGGCTTGACGAGGGCAGGCAGGCGCCGGGGACGGCCCGGGCCAGGGCAGCGGCGAGGGACCGAGCGGTCACCGGTTGGCTGATGGCCCGGTCCAGGACCCGGCGCAGGGCCCGGTCGTCGGGTCCCACCCGCTCGGCCAGGCTGGCGGCAAGGGACGCTACGTCGTCTCGCCGGGCCGCTTCGGGGTCGGCCCTCTCGCCCGGCAGCGTGCCAGAGCCGAACCCGCACAGCACGGGCCGGCCGGCGGGATCGACGATGACGTGCTCTAGCCGGCACGCCCCGTGGGTGATCCCCAGATCGTGGAGGTCGGCGACGGTGGTGGCCACCGCAGCGCCCAGTCCGGCCACCTCGCCGGCGCTCAGCGCACCAGGGGGGGCACCCTCGACGGCCACGGTGGCGAGGCGGCCTTCCCGGCGGTCTCCCGCTGCCGGGGCGAGTTGGACGACCCCCGGGTGACGGGCTCTGGCCAGGATTTCGGACTCTCGGGCCAGGCGGCACCCTTCGGCGGCACCTTCGGCCGCCTTGACCCACAGCCGGCGCCCGTCTGGCTCGTCGGTGGCGGTCAGTCGCACGTATCCATTATACCTCGGAAAATCTAGAAACTACAAGAAAGAGGTTGATAGTTGGTCAACGCCGACGCCGCCAGTCCCGTGCCTGTGCCTGTGGCTGTGCCAACCGGACCGGTGACGGCCACGGCGGTGGCCAGCGCGCTTACCTGGCGCTGTCGGAGGCCGGGGAGAGCTCGCCCGAAGACCTCGTCCACCTCGGCAGATCCCCGGACCCCCACCACGGCGCCGTCGAGGGCGAGGGAGAGGCGGATCCGATGAAGGCCGCTGCTCTGGCCGGCCACGGTCTGGCATACCACCGAGGCGGCCCGGGCCGGGTCGAGGACCAGCTGGCCCTCCTGGTAGAAGCGGGAGGCGGAGATGGCGGCGCCGGCGGCGTCGTTGGCCGCGGCACTGAGGGCGTCGTTCAGCTGGCGTTGGCCGAGGAATGCGACGGCACTGTCCACGGTGATGGCGGCCAGGACGACGAGGACCAGGAACCCGGCGGGGACCAGGACGACGGCGCTGCCCCGCTGCCCGGCCGGATCGCCCCGGGCCGGGCGTGGACGAAACTGGAAACGGAGCCCCTGAGGAGAGCGGCCCGGGCTCATGAGCAGGCGGCCGTGCCCGCCAGCCCGCTGCGGTACGGGTCGACGATCTCGGAATGGCGGGCAACGACCGCTTCGCCGGCTCCCAGGTGGCCGACGAGGGGCAGGTCGACCACGGGGGCGGCGTAGCTGACCTCGACGGTGATCCTCTGGCAGCGGCCGAAGGTGCCGGCCACCACGGTCACGGTGGCCCGGCCCGGATCCCTGCCGTACCCTGCCAGGGTCTCGTCGGCCGCGCCGCGGGCGTCGGCGGTGGCGGTTGAGGCGTCGGGCGCCTCCACATAGCTACGAGCCGCTTCCCGGGCGGCGGCGGCGGCCGCCAGCTTGGTGTCGACCACCCCCCAGGCGTTGGCCACCAGCAGGGTGCCGACGACGAAGATCAGCAGCCCGAAGACCAGCCCCTCCACCCCGCCGGCGAAACCGGACTCGCCGCCGCGCTCCGGCCGGCGGGCGGCCTGGTGCGGTGTGGGTGTGGCGCTCATCTTGAGGTCGCTCACCTGAATCGTTCACGCCGCACCGTGACCGTGCGCACGATCTGGCGGTAGGACCGGGGCAGGGGCAGGAAGCCCGGGCTCTCGGCTCGGACGACAAGCACCACACGCTGGGCGTCGACCTCCTCCCAGTCGAAGACCGTGCCGGCCCCCCCCAGGCCGCCCAGTCGTCGCCGGGCGCTGGCTTCGGCGGCGGCGACCGTCGCCGTGGCCGACCCGGGCGAGGTCGCGACCTGCTGGGCGGCGTCGAAGGCCGCAGAGGTGACCACCGACGTGGCGTAGAGCCGGACCAGGGTCTGGACCGAGAGAAGCAGCAACACCAGGAAGATGGTCCCGCCGACGAAGGTGCCGACGATGGCGGTGCCTGCTTCGCCGGCCGGCTGGTAACCCCTTCGCCTCAGCAGCTCGGGTTGGTCTGGCCGATGCAGGTGTTGACCTGCTTGTCGATGTTCTTTGCCGTGTGCTGGAAGGTGGTGTTGAAGGCCACCCACATGGCGACGCCGAGAAATGCCATGATCAGGACGGCGATGGCTGCCGATATCACCCCTTCGCCCCGCTCGTCGAATCCCCTCCTTCCCCGTGCCGAGGCGGCGCCGGTCCTTGTTTCTGTGTTAGATTTGGTCACGTCGGTCCTCCTTGCTTGAAAAGCTTTCTTCAGGCGTTCGAGAAGGTATGCAGGGCGGCCATAAATGGAACCGCGATAAGGATGACCCCGGGCACGAGGGTGGCCACAGTTACGGGTACCCACACGGATTCGGAGCGCCGCTCGATCAGTTCGACCGTGCCGCGGTGCACCTCCCGGCGAGCCTGACGGGCCTCGGCGGCTACCAGGCGCTCGAGGTCGGCGGCCTCGGAGTGCAGGGCCAGCACCGCCACCAAGCGGTCGACGGCGTCCACCTTTGCCACCCCGGCCCACTCTCTCATCGCCTCGCCGGCGTCCAGGCCGTAGCCAATGCGTTTGGCCACCACGCCCAGATCGACGGCGCAGCACCCCCTCCCTCGCTCGGCCAGCCGCCTGATGGCGGCGCCCAGCGAAAAGCCGGCGGCGAGGAGCATTGCCAGTTGCTCGCTCACGACCGGGAGCTCGTAGAGAACCTGGCGCTGCCAGCGGGCGGACGCCTGGGAAAGGCGTTGTTCGACGATCAAGAACGCGAGGAGGGGAGCGCCGAGCACTACCAGGGCCGACAACGCCGGCGGCAGGCGGGCGACGGCGGCGACAAGGATGGCCATAGCGAAGGCGGCGGCGCTCCATGCCAACTGGCGGGCCCTAAACGACGTGGCGTCGAGGGAGGAGTGCACCCGTGCCAGTCGCAGCCCGGCGTCCTCCCGGGCTCCTAACGCGGCGGCCAGGCGGCTTCCCCACGACCGGAGCACCGGAGCCAGGATCTGGCCAAGAGGCGCGCTGGATCCGAGGGATGGTCGGGCGGGACC
>JBOGGP010000164.1:0-5953 GCA_050744105.1 Acidimicrobiales bacterium | reverse complement strand
AGCTAGACATACGATACTTGAGACGCCGTGTTGCTCGGATCCTCGAACCAACAGACAGAAGAGACGGTGATTGGCTCCTGCTGCGGTAACGCGCACCTCGTAAATGCCGCCCATGGGTCCGTGCATAGCTTCCCACCTGCCACCTCCGGAGAAGGCTGGCGGCGGGGCCTTCGCTACGGCATCAAGGACTGCGTTGAACTCCGCCGCTACCTTCGGCGGCAGTGATGCGAGGAACTCCATGGCTGGAACGCTCTTCGAGGGATCGTCCTCCGGATGACGTTGGAAGAAGTGGATTGACCACGGCTCCGGCCTGCGAGCGGGGGACACTACAAGACCTTGTGCGATTCGGTGTCCAGCTCGGAGACGGGATCGATCGCGAGGCTGGCTACGAATGCGGCGATTCGCTCCGCTTCGTTGCGTCGCAGGTCACGGGGGAGCGACAAGTACACCATGGAGTCCGCTCGAAGAGGGAAGGGGTATTGCACAAGGTCGCTGCTCGCAAACCGGTCCCCGTGAGGTACTGACCCTTCTCGACCACCGGTTGGCGGTCTCTCGACCGAGGGTCGAACTCGCTCGCCTCGGCTTGAGTAGGGCGCTTGGCACGTCTGGCCCTCGTCGGGGATGCACGGAATGTCGCGGGACTCTCGAGGTACCGGAGATAGTGGTCAGCAGCAGCGCTGACGCGATTCTTGTACGTCCTAAGGCTCGACGGACTGTAGCGACTACCACGGAGCCGGATGAAGCGGTCGAGCTGACGGTCAATATCCAATACTCGGATGTTGGTGGTGGTCAGCCACCTCTCGCCATCGATCTCAAGAACCTGTGTGACCGCCGTCTTTATAGGCGGCGGCCGTGTTCGGTCTGAATTCCCCGCTGCGGACTGCCCAATCGAGGAAGGCGAGGAGCCCCTCGGCCGTACCGCTCATCTGCAGGTCGTACTCGGAGCCGGCGGAACCGTGATCTGGCGCATCCACGGATCGGATCATACCATTGAAGGGATGTACGTGCAATCTCTCGCGGGTATGTCTCTCGGTGATCCTGGCGATGGCGATGACCGGGCAGCTCCTCCTACCCCTGCCGATCGGTCGGTGGCTCCGTCGACGGCATCGAGATCAGCAAGCACGCCCAACCGTACTTCTGGGTCCCAGGCGTAAAACAGCCCGGACCATTGCTGGCCCGGGCCGCCTGTGGGACACCGGTTCGTATGGGCCCACATCAGGTGGAGGTGGCGGGAATCGAACCCGCGTCCTTCGATGTCTCAACGAGGCTTCTCCGAGCGCAGCCAGCGAAGGATCTCGGGCCTCCCACCGCCGCTGGCATCAGCGGGAGGCCCCAGTCAGCTGAGGTTTCCCCGGCAGGCGGCTGACGCGCCGGCCGGGTAAGCCCCACTTGATGACACTTGCGAACCGGCCCGCGGGGCTGGGGCCGGACAAGCGGCTAGCTGTTGTTAGGCAGCTAGAGCAAGCTGAACGTTGTCAGACTTGGCGTTTGTTTTTGGTTTCCGGCTCTTTAACGTGGCTCCGGAGACCACGGCTCGCTTCTCTCGCATCGACGACCAAAGTCGAAGCCAGTCACCCCCTTGGGTTGCTCCTACACCAGGTCATGATACCCCGGCGCCGGCCGCCGGCTGCAACCTGTGCGGCGGAGGCCGGCGACCCTGGCGGACCCAGCTCTCCACGTCGGCGGTGAGCACGGCCCCCACCGTGCGGTCCCGGTCGATGGCCAGGACGGCCAGGCAGCCGGGCTGGCCGGCGAGGGCCTCGAGGGCATTGTCGCCCGGCGATGCGCCCCGGGTGGCGGATATGGGCACGGCCACGTCGTTGCCTCGGGTCCGCGACCTGTCGGCCGGGGAGAGGGCAGCCAGGGTCTCGACGGCGACGACACCCCCGAACCCTCCGGTCCACTCCTCGAGCATGAGCACGCTGCGGGGGTCGCCGGCGAACCCGCCGACCAGGGCGCGGGCGGTCCACCACCCGGGGGCGGCGGCCACCGGCCGCATCAGGTCGGCCACCGTCACCCCGTCGAGGAGGTGGCTGGCCTCGGCGTGGCGGCCCTCGGCCCGGGCCGAGACGTAGGTAAACCAGGCCAGGACGAAAAACAGGCCGGCGTCGAGCCCCCCGCCTGCCCGGCGCAGGGACAGGGCGCCGGCCACGGCCAGCAGGGCGGCCAGGGCGACCCCGGCCTGGCTGGCCAGACGGCTGGCCCGGAGGCGGTCGCCGGTGACGGCCCAGACGGCGGAGTGCAGGATCCGCCCGCCGTCGAGGGGTGAGGCAGGCAGCAGGTTGAACACGGCCAGAGCCACGTTGATCAGGGCCAGCCAGCCGAGAGCCGACAGGGCCAGGGCGTGGCCGGCGAGGTGGGCCAGCCCGAATCGGGCCAGCCAGGCCAGGCCCCCGACGGCCAGGCTCACCACCGGGCCCACCCCCGAGACCCGGGCCTCCGCCCCCGGCGTGGCCGGCTCGCCCTCGATCCGGGTGACCCCACCCATGAACCACAAGGTGATGCCGTCGACGGCCAGGCCGTGGTGCCGGGCCACCATGGCGTGCCCCAGCTCGTGGAGCAGCACGCCGGCCAGCAGGGACACCGAGGTGAGGATGGCGACGGCCCAGTAGGCGGCGGTGGCATAGCCAGGAGCGTCCACCTGGAGCCGGTTGTCGGCCAGGCCCACGGCCAGGAGCCCGACCATCAGCACCAGGGACCAGTTGACCCCCACTCGCACCCCGGCGATGCGGCCCAGCCGCAGGGAGTCGGTCACCTGCCGGCCTCGACCACGGCCTCGACCTCGACTGCGGCGCCGACCACGGCCCCGACCACGGCCCCGACCACCGCCGCGACCACCGCCGCTGGGGGTAGGGCCACTCCTACCGGTAACACCACACCTCCGTCAACACCGGCGCCCTCATCGCCTGTTCCCGCCCCGGCCGGCGCCCCGGAGGCGCCGTGACATCTCCCGGCGGGCGTCCATGGCCGCGTCGCGCTCGGCGATGGCCTGGCGCTTGTCGTAGCGCCGCCGGCCCCGGGCGAGCGCCAGGTCGACCTTGGCCCGGCCGTCGACGAAGTAGATCGACAGGGGGACGAGGGTGAGGGAGTCCATGGCGCTGCGCGCCGCCAGGTGGGCGATCTGGCGACGGTGCAGCAGCAGCTTACGGGCCCGGTCAGGGTCGACGGCGCCGAACCCGTTTGAGTACGTGTAGGGAGACACGTGGACGCCGTGCAACCAGATCTCGTTTCCTTGGACGCGGGCGAAAGCATCGCGGAGCTGCACTTTCCCCTCCCTTATCGACTTCACCTCGCTCCCCGCGAGGACGAGGCCGGCCTCCACCTCCTCCAGGATGTCGTAGTCGTGCCTGGCCCTGCGGTTCTGGGCCACGGGCCGGTTGGGCGCTGGGGGACGGCCGGCGGCTGTGGAGGGCATGGCAGCGTTCAACGTAGCGTCGGGGCCGTGCTCGTGATCCCCGGCTCCGTGGTCACCGTGGTCGTCGCCCACTGCCTCGACGGGTACCCGCTGGAGGCGTGCGGGCTCCTGGCCGGCGACCCGGCCGGCGACGGGGCCGAGGTGGCAAGGGCCTACCCGACGGCCAACCAGGCGGCGTCGGCCCGCCTGTACACGGTCCCGCCCCTCGAGTTCCTGCGGGCCGACCGCGACGCCGGGGACGCCGGCCTGGAGCTGGTCGGGGTGTGGCACTCCCACACCCACACCGAGGCCTACCCCTCCCCCACCGACGTGGCCCAGGCCCCCGACCCGGCCTGGCACTACGTGATCGTGTCGCTGCGCGACACCGAGCCTGCCGTGCGCAGCTACCGGATCACCGGCGGGAAGATCACAGAAGAAGCCGTCGTTGTTACAATGACGACATGACAGGTCGGCTTTCAGGCCGGGCCTGCAGACAACACGGAGGGCTCCTGTGAGCGTCGCAGTACGTCTGCCAACCATCCTGCGCCCGGCCACCGCCGGAAACGCCACGGTCACCGCCGAGGGCGCCAGCGTGGGCGAGGTCTTCGAGGACCTTCTCCGCCAGCACCCGGCTCTGCGCGACCAGCTGCTCACCCCCGAGGGTGACCTCCACCGCCATCTCAACGTATTCCTCAACGACGACGACATCCGCTACCTGGGCAAGCTGGACGCCAAGGTGGGCGACGCCGACACCTTGACCCTGATGCCTGCCGTGGCCGGAGGCTGAGGGCCGGTGACCAGGTACCAGTCGGTGCTCGACCTGGTCGGCGACACGCCGATGGTCGACATCAGCTCGCTGAGCCCCAACCCCCGGGCCGCCATCGTGGCCAAGCTCGAGGGGGCCAACCCGGGGGGCTCGGTCAAGGACCGGGCGGCCAAGGCCATGGTGGAGGAGGCTGAGAAGGAGGGCTCGCTGGTCCCGGGCCAGCAGATCCTGGAGTCGTCGTCGGGCAACACGGGGATCGCCCTGGCCATGATCGCCATGACCAAGGGCTACCCGCTCAAGGTCGTCATGCCCGAGAACGTCTCGATCGAGCGCCGCCAGCTCCTCGAGGTGTGGGGGGCCGAGATCATCCCCGGGCCGCCCGGTGAGGGTTCCAACGGGGCGATGCGCCTGGCCCAGCAGCTGGCCGCCGACCACCCCGACTGGTGGTTTCCCTGGCAGTACGCCAACCCGGCAAATCCCAAGGCCCACTACGAGGGCACGGGTCCTGAGATCTGGAGGGACTGCCCCGAGGTCACCCACTTCATCGCCGGCCTGGGCACGGCGGGGACGCTCATGGGCGTGGGTCGCTTCCTGAAGGAGCGCAAGCCCAGCGTCCAGATCTGGGCGGTGCAGCCGCCGGTGGGGGAGATGGTGGACGGGCTGAAAAACCTCGACGAGGGTTTCGTTCCCCCTGTCTTCTCCGACAACGACGGCTATTCCCTGCTCGACCGCAAGCGCGTCGTCGGCCCGCGCGAGAGCATCGAGTGGACCCGGCGGCTCACCGAGGTGGGGATCTTCGCCGGGATCTCCTCGGGGGCGATAATGGCCGCGGCGGCCCGCTGCGCCCTCGAGATCGACGAGGGAGTGATCGTCACCATCGTGTGCGACGGGGGATGGAAGTACCTGTCGACGGGCGCCTGGACCGGTGACATCGACGCCGTGGCCGAGCGTGCGGGCCAGGTCATCTATTTCTGATCCGGGCGGTCGTGGGCCCGCCGGGCCCGGCTCGGGGCCGTGCAGCTGCCCTATGGTGGGGGGGTGAGCGAGGGCGCGCTGGCCGTGACCGTCCTCGGCGCCGACGGGAGCTACCCGGCGCCGGGGGGAGCCTGCAGCGGGTACCTGGTGACCTGCGCCGGCACCCGCGTGTGGCTCGACGCCGGCTCGGGGACGATGGCCAACCTGCAGCGGCACGTGGCCCTAACCGACGTCGACGCCGTGGTCCTGTCCCACGGCCATCCCGACCACTGGTCCGACCTCGAGGGCTTCTACGTGGCCTGCCGCTGGTTCCTCGGCCGGCAGGGCGTGCCCGTCTACGCCCCCGCCGGCCTGCGCGCCCTGACCGTCGGAGTGGCCGACGACGGCACCTTCGACTGGCACGAGGTGGACGAGGGCGACCAGCCGGCCGTCGGCTCGCTGCACCTGTCGTTGTCCCGGACCGACCATCCCGTCCGCACGCTGGCCGTGCGCCTGGACGGTGCCGGGCGCAGCCTGGTCTACTCGGCCGACACAGGCCCGGCGTGGTCCCTCGCCGCCCTGGGGCAGGCCGACCTGGCCCTGGTGGAGGCCACCTTCCTGGCCGACAGGGAAGGGACCATGCAGCACCTCTCGGCCCGCCAGGCCGGTGCCATGGCTGCCTCGGCCGGCGCCGGCCGGCTGGTGGTCACCCACATCGCCCCCGGCGTCGACCGCGCTGCCGCCGAGGACGAGGCCGCCGCCGCCTTCGGGGCCCCGGTCAGCGCCGCCGCCCCCGGCGCCAAGTACCAGGCATGAGCGACCCTGGGACCGGGCCGGGC
>JBOGGP010000163.1:0-5964 GCA_050744105.1 Acidimicrobiales bacterium | reverse complement strand
GCTGGGAGGTGACCCGGGGCCGGCGGTGGGAGGTGACCCGGGGCCGGCGGTGGGAGGTGACCCGGGGCCGGCGGTGGGAGGTGACCCGGGGCCGGCGGCCATGCCGCTGACGGCGCCGGTGGCGGGGGCCGTAGCCGCCGCCCGGTCAGGGTCGGCGGGAGCTACGCCGTCGGCGGCGAGAGCGCCCCCGGGCGAGTCCGGGTGAACGGTGGCCCCTGTGGCCAGCAGGCCCACCGATCGGCGAACCCGGTTGAGGGTCCCGTGCGCGGGCACCAGGTCCGAGAGGCGGCCGCCACTCAGATCGTCCACCAGGTTGTCGAACCCGGCCGGGTCGAGGTCGCCGAAGTAGCGCCAGTTCGCCGTCACGCACGGAGCGTTGCCACAGTAGGCCAGGCACTCGGCCTCCTCCAGGGTGAACATGCCGTCGCTGGTCGTCCCCCCCGGGGCCACCCCCAGGCGCTCGCCGGCATGGGCGAGAAGCTCGTAGGCGCCGCTCAGCATGCAGGCGATGTTCGTGCAGACGGCCACCAGGTACCGGCCCACCGGCTCGGTGTGGAACATGTCGTAAAACGACGCCGTGCCCCGCACCTCGGCCCGGGCCAGGCCCAGCAGCTCGCCCACGTGGCCAATGCCGTCCTCGGTCAGGTAGCCGTCCTGCTCCTGGAGGAGGTGGAGGATGGGTATGAGGGCGGAGCGGCGCTGGGGGTACAGGCCGATCAGCTCCCGGGCCCGCTGCTCGTTCTCGACGGTGAGCCTCAACGGTCGACGTCCCCGAGCACCGGGTCGATGGTGGCGATTATGGCTATGGCGTCGGCCAGCAGGGCGCCGCGCATCATCGCCGGCACCACCTGCATGTTGGCGAAGCTCGGGGTCCGCATGTGCATCCGGTAGGGCCGGGCGTTGCCGTCGGAGACGACGTAGCAGCCGAGCTCGCCCCGGGGCGACTCCACCGGGACGTAGGCCTCCCCCGGCTCCACCTTGAAACCCTCCGTAAACAGCTTGAAGTGGTGGATCAGCGCCTCCATCGACTCGTCGATGCGGTTGCGGGGAGGCGGGGTCATCTTTTTGTCCTGCACCCGGTAGTCGCCCGCCGGCATCATCTCGGCCACCTGCTGGCAAATCCGCACCGACTCGCGGATCTCGTTGCTGCGTATGGCGAAGCGGTCCCAGCAGTCGCCGTAGCTGCCCACGATCACGTCGAAGTCGACCTTGTCGTAGGCCAGATAGGGCTGGTCCCGGCGCAGGTCCCAGGCCACCCCGGTGGAGCGCAGCAGGGGGCCGGTCACCCCGAGCGAGATGGCCACCTCGGAGTCGATGGCCCCTACGCCCTCGGTCCGCTCCTGGAGGATGGGCTGGCCCGTCAGCAAGTCGTCGTACTCGTCCATGCGCCGGGGGATGGCCTCGCAGATCGCCGCCACGTCGTCGCGCCAGCCGTCGGGCAGGTCGGCCGCCACACCCCCAGGGCGGAAGTAGTTGTGGTTCATCCGCAGGCCGGTGACCTTCTCGAAGAAAGACAAAAGGATCTCCCGCTCCCGCCACCCGTATACCAGCATGTTGATGGCCCCGATGTCGGCGCTCGACGTGGCCAAGAACAGCATGTGCGAGCTGATCCGGTTGAGCTCGCACATGAGCATCCGGATCCAGGTGGCGCGGGGGGGGACCTCGACGCCGAGCAGCCGCTCCACGCTCAGGCAGAAAGCCAGCTCATTGAAGAAGGGGCTCAGGTAGTCCGCCCGGGTGACGTTGGTGCACCCCTGGTGGTACATGAGCTCCTCTCCGGTCTTCTCGATCCCGGTGTGGAGGTAGCCGATGACCGGCTTGGCCCGCAGGATCTGCTCGCCGGCCAGCTCCAGCATGATGCGCAGGACCCCGTGGGTCGAGGGGTGGGCGGGCCCCAAGTTGAGGATCATGGTCGAGTCCTCGGGAACGCCGGCGTCCACCTCACCGGGGGCGAGGTCACGGGATACGTCGATGTCGATGTCGATGTCGCCCGGGTCGGCGTCGACACCCTCGGGCAGGCGCAACACCCCGCCCAGCTGCCGGCGCAGCTCCCCGGCGCTGGTGCGGGCGCGGGCCACCATCTCCTGGGCTCCTTCGGAGGTCCTCGACATGCTCATCGTCTGCTCGGGGCTTCCTTGAACTGCACCGGCACGTGGCCGGTGGCGTAGTCCTTGCGCTGGGGGTGGCCCTCCCAGTCCTCGGGCATGAGGATCCTGGTCATGTCCGGGTGGTCGTCGAATCGGATCCCGAACATGTCGTAGGTCTCGCGCTCGTGGGCCTCGCTTCCCGGCCACAGGTCGAACAGCGTCGGGACGCGGGGATCGGTGGCGGGCACCTGGCAGCGCACCCGGAGCCGGCGCCGAGCCGAGAGGGACAGCAGTTCGACCACCACTTCGAAGCGCTCGGCAGAGACGGCGGCGGGCAGATCCCGGCCCGGGTGGGTGAGGTAGTCGACCCCGGTGACACCGACACACATCTCGTAGCCGTCGGCCTTCAACGCCTCCATCAGGGCCAGGTAGCCGTCGCGCCCGGTGTGGACCACGGCGGCGCCGAAGAGCTCGACCACCGGGTGGCCGTGCAACTCGGGAGCGCCAGCCGGGGCGTCGCCAGCCGGGGCGTCGCTCACCGCGCCGAGGCGGGGGCGGCCGGTGCAGGAGGTCGCGGCGCCGCGCTCACGCGCAGGGGTTGGCGGTCGGCGGCGGCATCGAGATGGATGCCGGCGCCGGCGCCGTCGGCCACCCTCCGGGTGATATGGCCCTGCCGTATCTTCTCGTGCAGGGTGATGATCGAGTGGATGAGGGTCTCCGGACCGGGCGGGCAGCCGGGGGCGTAGACGTCGACGGGGACGATCTGGTCGACTCCCTGCACGATGGCGTAGTTGTTGAACATCCCCCCGGTGGACGCGCACACGCCCATCGAGATGACCCACTTCGGCTCCATCATCTGGTCGTAGACCTGGCGCAGTACAGGGGCCATCTTCTGGCTGACCCGGCCGGCCACGATCATCACGTCGGCCTGGCGGGGCGACGCCCGGAAGACCTCCATGCCGAACCGGGCCAGGTCGAAGTTGGCCGCCCCCGCCGCCATCATCTCGATGGCGCAGCAGGCCAGGCCGAAGTTGGCCGCCCACGAACTCGACGCCCGGGCCCACTTGACCATCTCCTCAAGTGTCCCGGTCAGAAAGTTGTGGTTCAGCTTTTCGAGACCCATGAGACTCCAAACCCTACAACGGCTCTTCCCCAGAACCGCCCGGAGCAGCCTAGGACATGCCGGGTGTGGCCTGCTCGGGGACGGGCTCGGGCTCGACGGGGAGCAGGGCGGTGGATGAGACCACCTGGTCGGGCCGGGGGACCCGCTTTACGTTGGCCATCGAGGAGCGGGAGCGGTCCAGGGATGCCGGCCGCAGGTGCTTCGGCGGGCCCCAGTCCAGGGCGCCGTTGGACACCAGGTAGGCGAAGGAGACGAAGACCACCAAGGCGAACGTGGCCATCTCGGCCAGGCCAAAGGTGCTGAGGGAGACGTAGATGGTGGCCCACGGGTAGAGGAACACGACCTCGATGTCGAAGATCACGAAGATCATCGCCACCAGGTAGAACCGCACCGGGAAGCGGGTCGGCGGCGCCGCCCCGGGCACGATGCCCGACTCGTAGGGCCCGTCCTTGACGGCCGACGGACGGGTCGGGCCGAGCAGCCGGGAGGCCAGGAACGATCCGGCGGCGAAGGCGACCCCGAGCACCAGGAGTAACAGGATGGGCAGGTACTGGTCCATCACCCGGGATGCTACTCCTGCGCCGGGCCCGGGCGGTTGGGCGGGGGGAGGCGTAGATTCGCTGTCCATGGACTCCGACAGGCGCGACTGCGACGTGCTGGTGATCGGCGGCGGCCCCTCCGGGGCGGCGGCCGCGTACTGGCTGGCCGGCGCCGGCCACGACGTCGTCATGGTCGAGCGCAAGGCATATCCCCGGGAGAAGACCTGCGGGGACGGGCTCACCCCCCGCTCGGTTCGCCAGCTCGAGGACATGGGCCTCGGCGAGGCCCTGGCCGCCCACCACCGCTTCGCCGGCCTGCGCTCGCACGCCTTCGGCCGGGACCTCGACATCGAGTGGCCGTCCCACCCCGACCTGCCCGGCTACGGCTACGTGATCACCCGAGCCGACCTCGACCAGATGGTGGCCGAGAGGGCGGGCAAGGCTGGGACCACCTTATGGGAGCGCACCGAGGCCACCGAGCCCCTGGTCTCGTCCGGCCTGGTCCGAGGGGCGAGGGTGGTGCGCAAGGGCGAGGGGGGCACCCCCGTCGACGTGCACGCCCGGTTCACCGTCATCGCCGACGGCGCCAACTCCCGCCTGGGCCGCCAGCTGGGCACGGCCCGCAACCGGGCCTACCCGCTGGGCATGGCCATCCGGGGCTATTTCACCTCTCCCCGCCACGACGAGCCGTGGATCGACAGCTGGCTCGACATCCGGGACAGGAACGGCAACGTGCTGCCCGGCTACGGCTGGATCTTCCCCCTGGGCGACGGCCGCATCAACGTGGGCGTCGGCCTGCTGTCGACCTTCAACCAGTGGAAGGGCGTCAACACCTCCCACCTCTTCGAGAGCTTCGTCGAGTTCGCCCCCGCCTCATGGGGCATGACCCCCGACACCCGCTGCGGTCCTCCGACGGGGGGGCGACTGCCCATGGGCCTGTCGGTCTCGCCCCGGGCCGGGCCCACCTACCTGGTGGTGGGCGACGCCGGCGGATCGATCAACCCGTTCAACGGTGAGGGCATAGCCTACGCCTACGAGACCGGGCGCATGGCCGCCGACGCCCTGCACATGGCGCTGGTCACCGGCGACGGGCTGGCCCTGCAGAGCTATGAACGCCGGGTGGAGGAGGCCTACGGCCTGTACTTCAAGGTGGCCCGCGCCTTCGTGCGCATCATCGGCCATCCCGAGCTCATGCGCCTGATGGTGACCACCGGCATGCGCAGCCGCACCCTGATGGAGTGGGTGCTGCGCATCATGGCCAACCTGGTCCGCCCCGACGAGGTGGGCGGGGCCGAGGCTGCCTACCGGGCTCTCGCCGGCATCGCCCGCCTGGTGCCCGGCAAGGCCTAGAGGCACCTTCCTGGCTAGCCGTTTGTCTGCCCTGAGATGGCCAAGCCACCTCTTTTCAGAATGAGTCTCTGAGTCCACTCTCGCACTCTGCCAAGCTGAGCTGACTGCGGCAGATGACCCTACGCAGCCATGGCGAGGGCCTCGATTATTAGCTCAGTCGTTTCCTGGTCCAGCGGGTTGCCCCAGAGGAGCCCCAGCCCCAGAGGTGGACGAAGAAGGATGGCGCAATCTGCTCGTCGACGAGCTCAGACACGTCAGCTACGCCAACCCGACACCACCTGGCAGAGCGCCGACAGCTACAACCCGACCCGCTCCTTCAACTCGATCGACCACCAAATCATCGGCCGTCCCTTTTCCAAAGCGGGCTCCACAGCCAAGTTAGGTACGACGCGGTGGCCAAACTCAAAACCCAGCCTCACCTGGGGATATACAGCACCGTCCCAAGCTAGCCGGCAAAGCCTAGAGGCAGCGAGTCCCGGAGGCAGCGAGTCCCACAGGAATCCCGGAGGCAGCGAGTCCCACAGGCAGCGGCCTGGGAACCAGGTGCCGGGGGCTACGGGCGGACTTGGGATCCCGCCGGCGGCCCGCCGGCCGGTCGAAGCTGCCCCGTCCGGCCGTTCCGGTGGCTGGCCGTCCCGCGGAGTGGCCGGCCCATGGGTGACTGTCCCTGTGAGTGGCCATTCCGGTGCGAGGTTTGGACGGATCCAGCCATTTGGACGGATCGCGCCCGAATGCGGTCGAATGCGTCCAAACGGCTGGATCCGTCCAAAAGAGGGCCGGGGAAGCGGAGGGGAGGGGCGGGGCCGGCGAGGGCGGGGCCGGCGAGGGGCGGGGCCGGCGAGGGGCGGGGCCGGCGAGGGGCGGG
>JBOGGP010000162.1:0-6028 GCA_050744105.1 Acidimicrobiales bacterium | reverse complement strand
ACGGTGGGGCCCCCCGCCGCTGAACGGGCCACGGTGGTCGCCCCGGCCGCCGAACGGGCCACGGTGGGGCCCCCCGCCGGCCGGGGGGCCAGGGCGGCCGTCACGGCCCGGTTGCCGGCGCTGGCCTGCATGGCCAGCAGGCCGGAGGCGGTGTGCGGGCGCCCGATACCACCGCTGCCCGCAACCGGGACGCTGGCCACCCGGCGGCTGACCGGGAGGCGGGCCGGTGGGGCCGGGGCTGGAGCCAGCCGGCGATCCACGAGCAGCCGGCTGACCATACCCAGACCGTAGCTCCCCCGATCTTGCCCCAAGGGGCAGGATCCGGGCCGCGCTGCCTCGGGGCGAGCGTCCGACCCGACCCGACCGGGGTCCACCCTCGAGGGTCACGCCGAACGCTGGTCACTCGGCTGGAGTGGCGACCTCCGACCCGACCCGAACGGGGTCCACCCTCGACGGGGCCCGGAGTGAAGATTGAGGGTGGGTGGACCGCGGGCGTGACCCGCTGGCCGACCGCCACCATGGTCCCTCGCTCACGGTGGGGCGCAAGCCCCCCATCGACTCAGCTGTAGAAGCCCGTGCAGCCGGCCGGCGCCCCCAGGTGCCACAGGCCGTTGAGGTCGCCCAGCTGGTAGCGGGGCAGGGCCTGGTCGACCGGGTTCATGACCTCGGCCTGACCTGGGGTGTGGCCGAGCCCCAGGGCGTGGCCCAGCTCGTGGAGCATGATGGGGCCCTCGGACTGGGTGCCCGAGAAGCCCGCCGCCAGGCCGTCGAGGATCTCGACCGTCGCCGACGTGTACTGCGGGTTCCAGCGGGGGTCGTCGAGGTACCAGTAGTCGGTGAGCCCGATGATGTCGCCGCCGTCGAGCGAGGGGACCCAGCTGATGGTCAGCCTGGTGGTCGCCGGGACCTGGGTGGCCGAGGGGTAGACACCGTCGGCGACGAAGCTGAGGCCGCTGGCGGCGGCCGCCTGGGCCATGACGCTGGCCACGTCCGACTGCCAGCCGGCGGGGGCACCGGTGTAGACGACGGAGTAGTGGATCGCCTCGCAGGGGTTCCAGCGGGACGGGGCGCCCGAGGCGGCGGTCACCTCGTAGGTGTACGACGAGCTGGGCGGGGGCGGGCCCGACGCGTTGGTAGTGCCCGGCTGGTCCGACATCGCCGGGGCGTCGCCGAAGTTGAGGACGACACCGTCGGAGAGGACCACCCAGTAGCCGCCGCCGTCGCCCGTCGCCACCAGGCCCACGGCGGCGGCCCCCCCGGCCTGGCCGACGGCCGAGCCGTGGAAGGCGGCGTCGCCGAAGGTGAAGATGCCACCGTCGCCGGCCATCAGCCAGTAGCCCCGGCCGTCGGCGGTACGGCTCATGGCCACCACGGCGGCGTTGAGGTGCCCGCCGCCGGTCGAGCCGGCGAAGGCGGCGTCGCCGAAGGTGAAGATGCCACCGTCGCTGGCCACCAGCCAGTAGCCACGCCCGTCGGGGGTGGCGGTCATGCCCACCACCGGCGCGTTGAGGTGCTGGCCCCCCGTCGAGCCGTAGAAGCGGGCGTCGCCGAAGGTGAAGATCCCACCGTCGCCGGCCACGAAAAAGTACCCGGCGCTGTCGACGGTCGACTGCATCTGCAGCGCCGGGGCGTTGAGGTGGCCGGCGCCGGCCGAGCCCATGAAGCGGGCGTCTCCGAAGGTGAATACTCCCCCGTCGGCGCCGAGCAGCCAGTAGCCACCCCCGTCAGCCGTGGCCGAGATGCCGACCAGGGGGGCGTTGAGCACCTGCCCGGCCATGTCCCCGTGCCAGGCGGCGCTGCCCCTGGCCATGACCGAGCCGTCGGAGAACGCCACCCAGAAGCCCCGGCCGTCAGGGGTGGGGGCGGCGGCCACGGCGGTGTGGCCGAAGGACGAGGAGCGCACGGCAGCGTCGGCGCCGTGCCTCGACTGGGGGGCGGCAGAGACGTGGCCGACCGGTCCCAGGCCGAAGGACGCCAGGGCGCTGGCCGCCACGGCGATCCGGGCGAAGCGGCCGAGGAACCCCCTCCTCCGGCGCCGGGGAATTGCATGCCAGGTCACCTGACCTGCCTCGGCTACCCATGTCCCGCCTTGAGTGGCGGGCGGGCGCCAACGGCCCCAACCGGCAACCGAGGAAGTCGCTCAAGCGGTAGCTTTTCGCCCATGCGCGTGAATGTCGACTTCGACCTGTGCCAGAGCAACGGGATCTGCACCAGCCTGTGCCCCGAGGTCTTCGAGATTCGCCCGGACGGCTTCCTCTACGTCGTGGACACCCATCCCGGCGACGCCCTGCGGGGCCGCCTAGACGAGGCCGTGCAGCACTGCCCGACGGGGGCCATAGCCATCGAGGGCTGAGCCAGCTGCGGAGTGGCCCGGGCCCCCAGGCTCAGCCCGCCGGCAGCCGCCAGCCCTGGGACTCGGCGATGCCCTTGCCGGTCGGTCGAGGGCTGAGCCAGCTGCGGAGTGGCCCGGGCCCCCAGGCTCAGCCCGCCGGCAGCCGCCAGCCCTGGGACTCGGCGATGCCCTTGCAGGTCGGGCACATGGGGAACTTGCGCGGGTCACGGTCGGGCACCCACACCTTGCCGCACAGGGCCCTTACCGGGGTGCGGTTGACCATCCCCTCCACCACCGACGGGCCGGCGGGCACGAAGTCGCCGTCGTCGGTCGAGACGCCCTCCAGGACGATGTGAGCCATGCGCTCGTGGTCACCATCGGCGGTGGGCGAGGGTACGGCGGGCGCCACCACCTGGGGCGACGACTCGACGGTCTGGGGCACCGGGCCAGGGTACCCGCCACGGCATCGGGTAACGTCCGACCTGGGTGAGAGCACGATTCGACGACCTGCCCGACGACCGGCCCGACGACCTGCCCGACGACCTGGCGGCCGCGTTGAGGCTGGGCGGGGAGATGGGCGCACGGGTGGCGGCCTTCGACTGGGCGTCCCACCCGCTGGGGCCGGTAGCCACCTGGTCCGAGGCGCTGCGCGCCGTGGTGGCGGTGACCATGACGTCGCGCTTCCCGATCCTGCTGTGGCTGGGCGAGGAGCTGGCGCTGGTCTACAACGACGGCTACATGCCGATCCTGGGCGAAAAGCACCCCGGGGCGCTCGGCCAGCCCGGACTGTCGGAGGCGGCGTGGGGCGACCCCGAGGTCAGGGCGGTGATCGAGCCGATGCTGCGCGGCGTGGTGGGGACGGGGACGGCGACCTGGTCACAGGACCAGATGCTGCTCCTGGTCCGCAGCGGCTACCTGGAGGAGACCTACTTCACGTACACCTACAGCCCCATCTGGGACCGTGGATCGGTGATCGGCGTGTTTGCCGCGGTGAGCGAGACCACCGAACGGGTGCTGTCCGAGCGCCGTATGAGGATCCTGAGCCGGCTGGCCGACGAGCTGGGCGACCTGCGCCACGCCGGGGCGGCGGCCCGCGCCGCACTGTCGGTCGCCGCCGGGGCCGGCGCCGACCTGCCCCTGGTCAGCCTGTACCTGCGGGATGCCGACCTGCGACCAGCCATCTTCGGCCACACCTCGTCGGGCGGCACCGACCCGGGGGGACGGGTGGCGGCCGAGGCGGCCTGGGGTGCACATAGGTGGCCTCTCGACCAGGCCGGAGCCACCCGGGGCCTGCTCGAGGTGGAGGTCGGGCCGGACCTGGCGTCCGGGCTCGGCGACCCCGCCCCTCGGGCGGCCGTCGTCATGGCTCTCACCGACCCGGCCAGCCCGGCCGAGGAGGGGACGGGGGCGGGCCCGGGCGGGGCGATGGGCTGGCTGGTGGTGGCCACCAACCGGCGCCGCCCGCTCGATGCCGCCTACCGCAGCTGGCTGGAGCTGTTCGCCGGCCAGGTGGCCGCCGCCCTGGCCAACGCCCAGGCCTACGACTCCGAGAGGCGGCGGGCCGCCGCCCTGGCCGAGCTGGACCGGGCCAAGACCGAGCTCTTCAGCAACGTCAGCCACGAGTTCCGCACCCCGCTCACCCTGCTGCTCGCCCCCATCGCCGACGCCCTGGCCGACGACGCCTCGCCCCTGCCCGCCGTCCAGGTCGAGCGCCTGGAGATCGCCCAGCGCAACGGCACCCGCCTGCTGCGCCTGGTCAACACCCTGCTCGACTTTTCCCGGGCCGAGGCCGGAGCGGCGGCGCCGGCACTGGTCCCGGTCGATCTGGGCGCCCTGACCGCCGAGGTGGCCAGCGCCTTTCACTCCCTGGTGACCGCCGCCGGGCTGAGCCTGGAGGTCGAGGGCGCCCGGCTGTCCCGGGCGGTGCGGGTCGACCCCACGATGTGGGAGAAGGTGGTGCTCAACCTGGTCTCCAACGCCTTCAAGTTTACCATGTCGGGGGGCATCTCGATCGAGGTGGGCGAGGACGGCGACACGGCCACCGTGGCGGTCAGAGACACCGGTTGTGGCATACCGGCCGACGAGATGGCCCACATCTTCGACCGCTTCCACCGGTCCCGGTCGTCGGCCGGGCGCAGCTACGAGGGCAGCGGCATCGGCCTGGCCCTCGTCCACCAGCTGGTCGAGGCCATGGGAGGCAGGGTCACCGCAGAGAGCCGCCCCGGGGTCGGCACCGCCTTCGTGGTGACGATGCCCCTCGGCAACGAGGAGGTGCCTTCCGCCGGCGCCGGCCGTGACGGGCCGGGGGCGGGGGCCAGGCCCTTCCTTGCCGAGGCCGCCCGCTGGCTTGTGGATCCCGCCCAGGCCGCAGAGCCGCTCGCCGGCGCGGCTTGCGGCAAGTCCCCCGCCAGCCGCGTGCTGGTGGTGGACGACAACGCCGACATGCGCGCCTACCTGGCCCGACTGCTCGGCGGCTACTTCGTCGTGGAGGTGGCCGGCGACGGCCAGGAGGCCCTGGAGCGGGCCCAGGCCCGGCGGCCGGACCTGGTGCTGACCGACGTGATGATGCCCCGCCTGGACGGTCTCGGCCTGCTGGGAGCCCTGCGAGACGACCCCGAGCTGCGCCTGGTGCCGGTGATCATGCTCTCAGCCCGAGCGGGAGAGGAGTCCTCGGTGGAGGGGCTCGACGCCGGCGCTGACGACTACCTGGCCAAGCCGTTCTCGGCCGTGGAGCTGGTGAGCCGGGTCCGCTCCAACCTGGTCTTCGCCACGGCGCGCGCCCAGCGGGCCGACGCCACCCGGGCCAGCACGGGCCGCCTGCAGGCTCTGGCCGGCATCGCCGCCCGGCTCAACGAGGCCCGCACCCTGACCGAGGTGGCGACGGTCGTGCGCCTGGCCTTTCCCGCCGCCCTCTCCGCCCGCCGCGCCGCCCTGGGGCTGGCTGGGGACGGCGATGAGGTCTTGCTGCAGCCAGGCGGGGACCTGGACCAGCCTGGCGTCGAAGCGTGGCACCAGCGGTGGTCGGGGCTCGGCAATCCTTTCTCCGACGCCGTCAGGACGCGAAGCTCGGTCCTGGTGGCGACGGCGGCCGACTGGGCCGCCCGTTACCCCCATTTCGCCGCCGACGTGGAGGCCGACGGCGTCGTGTCCTGCGCGTTCGTGCCCCTCGTCGGCACCGGCGGGGAGGCGGTCGGCGCCATTGGCATTGCCTGGCCGGACGAGAGGGCCATCGATCCCGAGGCGGTCAGCGCCCTCGACACCATCGCCCAGATGACCGTGCAGGCCATCGACCGGGCCCGGCTGTTCGAGCGTGAGCACAGCGTGGCCCGGACCCTCCAGGAGAGCATCCTTCCCAACCGCGTCCCGGATCTGGATCGGTTCTCGGTGGCGTGGCGCTACCTGCCGGCCACCAAGTTCCTGTCGGTCGGCGGAGACTGGTACGACGTGGTCACCCTGCCTGGAGAGCGGATAGGCCTGGTGATGGGCGACGTCGTCGGCCACGGGACCGAGGCGGCGGCGGCGATGGCCCAGCTCCGCAACGCCATGCGCGCCTACCTGTGCCGTTGCCCGTCTCCGGCCGAGGCGCTCACCTGCCTGAACGAGATGGTCTTCGTCACCGGCGACGAGTACTTCGCCACCGTCTGCGCAGTGGTGGCCGACCCGCGGCGGGCCCGGATCGAGTGGGCCACCGCCGGC
>JBOGGP010000161.1:0-6028 GCA_050744105.1 Acidimicrobiales bacterium | reverse complement strand
TCCGCAGAGCCTAGAACGCTCGACGCCGCCGTTTCGGGCTGGATGTGGCTATAGATGCTGTAGCACCTGATGTACGTTCGGTGTCCGTGAGCTTCGTCAACGGGCCAGCGGGCTCCTGCGCCAGGTGACCGGCGGTGAGACCATCGAGGTCACCGACCCTTGACACCGCGGCCAGCAGTGGGTGGTGTCCACCCTGCGCCGCAGCACCCAGCGCCAGACGAGATGTCCGCCGGCACCCTGCCGGGCCGGACGCTGGTCACCCTGACCGGCGCCAGGCCGGGCAACGATCCACGCCCCCTGCGCGGAGACGGCCACGATCAGTTCCTGCCCGTGGCCAGCAGGTCGGCGCAGGAGCCCTATGTCGTCGCCCGTACCGTAAGCCGGGGGAACGCCTGGAGGATCTCGTTCTCGTCGGCTCCGCCGGCCAGGTACGCCCGGACGCTCTCTACGGAACCCGAATTCCCGCGAACACCGGTTTGCTGCCGACCCGCCGGCGCTGGCGTTGTACAACCCTGATCTCGTCCCCGCTCCGTGGCGTGGGTCAGTCGCCGGAGCCGTGCAGAGCGCCGAAACGGGCCTTGACGTTTTGCTCGCTGGTGCCGAGGACCTCGGCCACGGCGAGCCAGGTGGCGCCGTCGTCGCGCGCCTGGTTGACCAGGCTGACGGTCAGGGCCTCCAGGTAGGTGCGGGCCAGGTTGGTAGCCGATATCCGGGTGAGGGCAGGCTGCGCATCGTCGGACATCTGGGCCAGCAGCGAATGAAGTCCGACTAGGTACTCGGGCTCGCCTGCCATCCCCCCGGAACCTAACTCGTGCTCCTAGGGCTGGCAAGGAGCGGCCGGCGCAGCGGGCTCGGCGGGCAACAGGGGAAGTGCCGCTGCCGAGGGCCGGGGGAGCAGAGCAGGGATCTCTCCCTCACCCGGCTTCGGGCCATCCGATCCGGTGGATCCTCCTGCCGGTCGGCTGATGCCTGAGCCAGTGCGGGCGCAAGGTCTGGCCCCGGGCCTGTGCCAGGATCGCTGTCGTGGCACATGCCAGCCCCAGCCGACGACGGCCTGATTTCGGGTTGGATGCTCCGCCGATCGTCTACGGTTACGCCGCGCTCGGGGTGGCGGGCGTGGTGCTGGTCGTCGTGGACGCGGCGGTGACCGCCTCTTCGGTGCTGCTCGGCTGGGGCCTCTGGGCGCTTGTAGTCGGCTTTGGCGTCGCCGGGCTGATGCTCTATAGCTCGAAGGTCGGCAAGGTCCGGGTCCGCGACCGCCTGCTCGACTCGCTGAAGCTGTGCGGCGACGAGGACGTACTCGACCTGGGATGCGGCAGCGGCCTGATGCTGATCGGCGCCGCCACCCAGACCCCTGCCGGCACCGCCACCGGCATCGACCTGTGGCGAACCCGTGACCAGGCTGGCTCCACCCGTGTGCAGTGCCTGACCAACGCCAGGCGCGTCGGAGTGCACGATCGGGTACGACTCATCGACGGCGACATGACCGATCTGCCGCTCCCGGACTCGTCCATCGACGTGGTCCTCGCATGTTTGGCCATCCACAATCTCCACCCCGCGGCGCGCCGGGAGAAGGCCGTCCGTGAAGCCGCCCGAGTCCTGCGTCCCGGCGGACGCCTGGCCTTCATCGACATCGCCGGCACCAGGAGTTACGTGTCGTCCGCGGCCGATGCTGGCCTGCGGGACCCGCGCCGGTCCGGGTACGTCCTGGGCATCTTCCCGCCCGCCAGGATCGTCACCGCTAGGGGGCCAGCGCAGTCTCAGGCCTCCGTGACAGCCCCCCCGTGACCGGGTGGGACCGGTCGCCGTGGCACGAAGGTGGCCTGGCACCTGGCGTTGCCGCTGTACCGGACAGCTACCTGCGTTTGCCTGCTCAGATGTCGCCGCCCGCCTTGGTAGTTGCCACATCCCGGTCAGGGGAAGGTGCGGGTCAACCATTCCCCGAAGAGCGGGTCGACGACTCCAGTCCGCCCGTCAGCTTCGACAAGGTGGCCGTCGCGCACCAAGCGGTCCCTGGCGACGGTGATCGACGATTTCGACAGGTCGTGGAAGCGCGCCTCCCCCGCCGAAAACGGTAACCCGGTGCGCGCCACCGCCCGCAAGACAGGTCCCTGCGCACCCCCCAGCTCCTCGTAGACAGCCCGGAATGTGCCGTCGAGGGCCGCCTGTGTGGCGGCCAGGGCGTCCGCCCAGACGGCCTCGTCGGCTTCCCCGCCGGCAGGCGTGGCCCGCCACGCTGCGTCCGCCAGCTGCATGCTTCGCTGCGGGTGGCCTCGCGCCACGCTCCAGACCCGCAGCGCCACCGGGCCGGCCTCCCGGCCTGTCGAGGAAAATCCGCGGTGGACGATGTCGACGACCGCTGACTGCTCCAACGGTCCGAGCTCGACGATCTCAGCCTGCGAGAAGAACGGCCGGTCCCGGGCGGCGAACAGCTCACGCATCATCGACGGGCTCGACCCGGCGAACACCAGCCCCAGGCGACGGTAGTGCCCTTGCAGATGGGTGCGCAGTAGGGCGTCCAGGCCGTCGACGCGGGTCACGTCGGAGAACTCGTCGAACGCCGCGACCACTGGCTCGCGCCTTGCCGAGCTGGTCAGCACGTCGAGAAGGCCGTGGCAGACGGCGACGGGATCCGGTGCTGCGATCTTCCTGCGGCGCAGGTCGACCCCGACTACTCCGAGGCGGACCGACAGGCCGGCGGCGACGGTGTCGATCGTCTGGCGAAGACGGCCCCGAACCCCGACCAGCCCGCCGTCGAGGCGGGCGGCGAAGTCCGCGAACGAGGTCACCCCGAACAGGTCGACGGTCACCGAGGCGGCCGTCCCGGCGGCCTCCAGTTGCTCGAGAGTGTGGCCGATCAGAGTGGTCTTGCCGTAGCGTCTGGGAGCCAGCAGTGCCGACGGCCGGTGGTCGACCAGGCGCAACCCGAGGTCGCGGGCCTCGGCGTCCCGGCCCGTGACCTGTGCCGGGTCGAGAGGGCCGTGATGGGGGAACGGGCTGACCTCCACACCTTCACACTACCAGTCCGTGGTACCGCACCAGTGCTACAAGTCGATGCCGTCATTTGAGTCGAGGGGAAGGGCGACCTCGATCAGCTTCTTGCTACGTGGCCGCGTCCATCAGGCCCACGGCGTCGAGGATCCGTTGCGCCAGGTCCCGAAAGTGCCCGTAAGCGGCCAGCACGGCTTGCTGGTGGGCGCCGATGGCCCCGTCGGCGGAGCGGAGCAGGAACACAGGCCGCCGGGCGTCCTGGGCCATGGGGATGAGGCTGTGGTAGTGCTTGACCAGGCCGAGGCAGCACGGATCCTCCTCCGCGGTCGGCAGGGTCGCATCCTCCTCCACGCCGAGGACCGACGTGCGGTACTCGGCAGGGACCGCTGTAGCCAACGGTCGTACTGTAAGCGCCCACGACGCGATCGAGCCGCACCCCTCGCTGGAGGACCACGTACCCCGCTGGCTGCATTGAAGCAGGCGGCGGGTAGAATCCCGCCGGCCCTCGCGGGACTCGGGCCCGCCACGCCTGCCGCCAGGTCCGCAGCGTCGGTCCGAGGTTGCGGAGGCCCTGGAGCGAGTACAGGTCGGGAGCCAATGGCACGACCACGTGGTCGCCGGCGTTCGGCCACGCCGTGCTCAGCTCCTGCTCTGCCCCCGAGAGCAGGAGGTCACCGGGCACGAGGTTGAGGCCCGGTGCGATCTCGTAGGTGTACGGCTCGGCGACGCCGCCCTCACCCTCCAGGAGGGGGGCGATGGCACCGTAGATCGTCCGTCGGCCCGTGGCCGCCCAGAGGGCCTCCACCGTATCGTCGTCGAGGAATGCCGAGGTGAGATTGGCCTGGGGGTCGAGGTCCACGGCAAGGGCCCGCACGCCCCGCTCGTGCATCATCCAGGCGACGTGGTCTAGCAGCGTGGTCCTGCCTACTCCTGCCTTGTTGTTGAAGAAGGCAACGACGACGGTCATGGCGCCATCTCGATGACCACGTTCACGAAGGCGGGCTCGACCTCGAAGCGCGGCGGTGGGTTGCCGTTGCGTTGGAGGGTCCCTGGCGACCTGAATGCCCATGCCGAAGCGCTGGACCAGGCCCATCTGAGACCAGGCCCATCTGAGCCAGGGTGGTGGCCAGGGTGGGGTTGCGGTAGTCCGTTACTCCAGGACCCGAAAGTTGGAAGCGTCGACTGTCCCGAAGGGTCCACCGGGGGATTGGACCTCGACGCGGTCGTCGAACCACGTGACCCGCACGGGCGCCGACGTCGCCTCGTACTGGCGGTGGATCACCGCGTTGCGGACGATCTGTTGCAAGGCGCCGAAGGGGACGTTGGGGCGGCGACGATCCACGGTGGCGCCGTCGATGAGCACGCGGGTATCGATGTGGCCGCGCAACACCTCCTCGGCCAGGGCCCGGGCATCGAATGGGACGGCGGCATGCCGTCGGCGCTCGGTCAGCCGGGTCTCTTCCTCGGGCGTGGCCACGGCGCGGCGGGGACCGACCCGGATCCACGTCCTGCCCTGTATCGGACTGGCGGCGTGGATGGCTCGACTACTACGACGGCGATGCCATGCCCTTGACGCTGACCCGCTGCACGACAATCGAAGGGAAAGGGTAGATCGACCCGTTGTCCCTGATCTGGGCCAACCGGAGCAGGAGCGCGTCGTCAATGGGCACGCCCGTGGGGTCCTCGTCGTCATCGAGGCCGATCGCCACCACCCCGGGCTCGCGATGCCCGGGTAGGTCGTTGGCGAAGGCGCAGATCGCCTGGCAGACGCCGTCGACATCACTCAGGGTGGCCTTGCGCTCGACCCGGTCGGACTCCAGCTCGTCGATCATGGCCACGATGTCCGCGTCGTTCATGGGAGAAGGCTCTGCCGGCGTGGCTAGCACGCTTCCAGGAGACGGCCCGGTTGAAGGCGGGACCCGTGTCGTAGATGCGCTCGACTCGACTCCCGAGCCCCGGGTAGGCCGGGGGTCGCCGTGCTCGTTTGACGGCGGCTGTAGGATCGCTCGGTGATGCCCCGCCCCGAGACGATCCCCGATCTCAGCGAAGCGGACATGATCGACCGTGTCGGCCAGGCGCGGGAAGACCTGCGGGAAGGCCGTGTCCTCACCTGTCGCAACGAACAGGAGCTTCGGGAGTTGCTCGGGACGCAACGCTCCTGTCCTTGACCTGGGACGTCGATTTCACCCAGCAAGTCCTGGCCGACAGAGTCGGTCTCGAACCACAAGTCAACGAGGCGATCACCGACGTTCTGCTCGTTTGGCTGAAGGCCGGACCACCCCGCGGCAACGCTCGTGACCTGGCCGGGATGACCGTGTACGAGGAACGCGTGGCCATCAAGTACCTGCTCGGCTATGTGATCAACGACGAGCGGCGAAGGTTCGCGCTCTTGTGGCTGCGTCAAGTCCCCGCCTGACAAGCGCTCGGCTGCAGCCGCACCGGAGGTCGGGGTCGGGCCGGTCGGCGTCGAGGCCCACCCGGCGCCGTCGCAGCTCAGATAGGGAGACCGGGTCGACGAAGGGTCTGTTCTGGGCCTGGCCGGGCGACACCGCCATCGTCCTGGCCCGCCGCGCGCTGGCTGACGTCGCCGGGCGTCGGCTCCGGCGCCGGCGGGCGCGGGCGCGCAGAACACCACATCGTCGCCGAGCCTCGAAGGCTCCCAGCAGAGCAACGATTCGGCGATCGGCTCGCCCCCGTCACCCGAAACCACCCACGCTGATCGCGGCCACCTGGGGTGAAATGCGTGAGTCCCGTGATGCGCGTGGGCGCGCTGGGCGAGGCGCCTTTCGGTGTGGCCCTGGGTTGTGAGGGTGGGTGAGTTACCAAGGCGAGCGTTGCTTCGTTGACTCTGTCGAGGTCTTGACCAGGGTGAATACTCAAACTAAACTTCAGTCAACGAAGCAACGCTCGCCTGTCAATGGCCAAGTTCCGGTCCCCGCTGGTGGCCAACTAAAAGTCCCCACCTCTCGGGTTCTTTCAGCGCTTGGTGGGCCGGGGACCACCTCCTTTCTGGCGGGCTTCGCGCATGCGGAACGAC
>JBOGGP010000160.1:0-6059 GCA_050744105.1 Acidimicrobiales bacterium | reverse complement strand
TGCGGATGGTGGCGCCGATGGCCCACGACCGCCTGTCCACCTTCTACCGGGCGGCCGACGTATGTGTCATCCCGAGCTGGTCCGAGTCGTTCGGCCTGGTGGCCCTCGAGGCCGCGGCTTGCGGGGTCCCGGTGGTGGCTGCCTCGGTAGGCGGCCTCACCACCCTGGTCGACGACGGCTGCACCGGGTATCTGGTAGAGGGCCGGGATCCCGGCGCGTACGCGGCCCGCCTCCGCGACCTGCTGACCGACGCCGACCGGGCCGCCGAGATGGGGTGGGCGGCGTGGCAGCGGGCCCGGGGCTACACCTGGACGGCGGCGGCCTCGGCCCTGCGGGGTGTCGAGGACCGGCTGGCGACCCGGGCCCTGGTGGCCTGCCGCTGACCGTCCCAGCCTGATCCTGCCTGCCGGCCCGGCCCCAGTCGTCCCGACGGCTCCGCCGGCCCTTGCCGGGGACCAGGCCCGGCGATACGCTCGCCCTGCCGTCAGCCCCGGGGATGGGACGGGTCGTTCGTTCGGGGAAGTGCGAAAGGCACGCCCATCCCCGGAGCCCGGCAGCCGCCGGGGGAGCGCCCGGGTCCCGGCGCCCTTGCGCGCCGCGCCCTAGCCTCGGGGCTGATGACGGTTCGACTGGTGGTGATAGGGGGTGGCCGGATGGGTGAGGCCCTGGCTCGGGGCTTGCTCGCCTCGGGCTGGGCCCTCCCCGGCGAGGTCGTGGTGGTGGAGCCGTCCGGCCCCCGCCGCCAGGAGCTCGACGCCGGCCTGGCCGCCCGCTTCCCCAGCCTGAGGGTGGTCGCTGCGGTCGAGGAGGTGATGGCCGCCGGCGGCGCCGGCGGCGCCGTGGTCGCCGTGAAGCCGGCCGACGCCGAGGTGGCCTGCCGGGGGATCGCCGCGCTCGGCTTCCCCCGGGTGCTGTCGATCGTGGCCGGGGTCACCGTGGCCTCGCTGGAGGGCTGGCTGGGAGGCCGGGGCCCCACCGCCGTGGTCCGGGCCATGCCCAACACCCCGGCCCTGATCGGCGCCGGCGCCTCCGCCCTGGCCGCCGGAGACGGCGTCACCGAGGAGGATCTGGCCTGGGGGGAGGGCGTCCTCGGCGCCCTCGGCACCGTGGTGCGGGTGGCCGAGGCCCAGCTCGACGCCGTGACCGCCCTGTCGGGGTCGGGGCCGGGCTACGTGTTCCTGCTGGCCGAGGCCCTGGTCGACGCCGGCGTGCTGGTCGGCCTGCCCCGCCCCCTGGCCTCCGCGCTCACCGTCCAGACCCTGCTCGGCTCGGCCCGGCTCCTGGCCGAGACAGACGATAGCCCGGTGGCCCTGAGGGCAGCGGTGACCTCCCCGGGGGGGACGACGGCGGCCGGCTTGCGGGTGCTGGAGGCCGCCGGCCTGCGCGGGGCGGTCCTCGACGCCGTGGCCGCCGCCGCCGAGCGGGCCCGGCAGCTGGGCGCCAGGTAGCTGGCGTCTCTCCGGTCTGGGGTTTGCGTCGCACCGGCTGGCACGTGGCACATCCACTCGGCCAGCACAGTCATCTTTGACCGTTGTGGACCGCCCGGCCAACCCGGCCCGGCGCGATCAGCCAGGTCCTTTGGACGGATCCAGCCGTTTGGACGGATCGCGCCGCTATAGCGTCGAAACCGTCCAAACGGACGGATCCGTCCAAATCTCGACCGGCCCGGCATCGACCGGGGTCCCCGGGGACCGGGCTGAGGGCGGCGGGGGGCCAGGCCAGTGCGGGGCGGCGCGCGGGCCGCAGGACCCTGACTGAGCGCCGGCCACGGGGGCCGGGGCGGGACCCGCGGGGGCGGGCGGGCCACAGGAGGCTGGCGGCGGCCACACAGGTGGCGGTGCCGCGGATCTCGGCCTGGTCTCAGCCGGCCTCGGTGTACCGGGCCGCCAGGTAGCGGTCGAGGTCGTCCTCTCGGATGCGGTAGGAACGACCGACCCTCACCGCCGGCAGCTGGCCGGCCTGGACCAGCCGGTACACCGTCATGTTGGACACGCGCAGGGCGGCGGCCACCTCCCCGACGGTGACGAAACGGGACCGATTGTCGTTTGGGTGCACGAGAACACTCCCCTCCTCCGCACCCATGAGGCTACGCCACCGCAGCGCCGGCGGGAAGGGGGGACTTTGGACGACCGCCCCACCCGCCGGCGCCCCCACCCCACCCACCCGCCGGCGCCCCCACCCCACCCGCCCGCCGGCGCCCCCACCCCACCCACCCGCCGGCGCCCCCACCCGCCCGGGCTTGGCGTGTGCGAGGTGCGCACCGGTAGCATCGAGGCTGATGAACCAACCGGGGTCCGCAGACGCCCGCGCCGAGCGTCCTGCTGGCCTGAGTGTGCCCGCCGCCACCGTCGCCCGCCTCCCGCTGTACCTCCGGGCCCTGGTGGAGGCCCAGGCCGAGCACACCGCCACGCTGTCCTCCGAGCTCCTGGCCGAGCGCACCGGGGTCAGCGCCGCCCAGGTGCGCAAGGACCTGTCCCACCTGGGGTCGTTCGGGACCCGGGGGGTCGGTTACGACGTGGCCTTCCTCATCCGCCAGATGAGCGGCCAGCTGGGCCTCGACCAGGACCGGCGGGTGGCCATCGTGGGTGTGGGCAACCTGGGCCAGGCTCTGGCCCGCTACCACGGCTTCCCGGCCCGCGGCTTCCGGATCACCGCCGCCTTCGACGCCGACCCGGCCAAGGTCGGCCTGTCGATAGGTGAGACCCAGGTGCGCCCCGTGGCCGACCTGGTGCAGGTGGTACGGGACCAGCAGGTGGCCATCGGCATCATCACCACCCCGCCCCGGGTGGCCCAGGAGATAGCCGACCACCTGGTGGCCGCCGGCGTCAGCTCCATCCTCAACTTTGCCCCCACGGTGATACGGGCCCCGGCCCACGTGTTCGTTCGCAAGGTGGACCTGGCCGTCGAGCTGCAGATCCTGAGCTTCTACGAGCAGCGCTCGGGGCTGGGCGGCGCGATCTCCGCCGTCGACGCCCTGGGGGCCTAGGCCGCGGCCGGCCGGGCTCGGGTGGGGAGGCTGCCATGCCCGTCGGGGCTCCCGTCTACCCCGTCAACCTGGTGGTCGAAGGCCGGCGCTGCCTGGTGGTCGGGGGAGGTGCGGTGGCCGCCCGCAAGGTGGCCGGCCTGGTCGCCGCCGGCGCTGCCGTACGGGTGGTGGCCACCCGGGTGGGGCCCGAGGTGCGCGCCGCCGGCGTGGCCTTCGAGGAGCGCCCCTACCGCCGGGGCGAGGTGGCCGGCCAGTGGCTGGTCATCGCCGCCACCGACGACGCCGGCGTCAACGCCGCGGTGAGGGCCGACGGCGACGCCGCCGGCGTGTGGGTCAATGCCGCCGACGACCCTGATCTGTGCTCCTTCACCCTGCCGGCGGTGGCCCGGCAGGGCCCGGTGACTGTCGCTGTCTCCACGGCCGGCCACAGCCCGGCCCTGGCCACCTGGCTCAAGGCCCACGTCGTCGCCGAGCTGGGCCCGGAGTGGGCCCGTCTGGCCGAGATCCTGTCGGCCACCAGGGAACGATTGAAGGTCGGCGGGCGTTCGACCGAGGGCCTCGACTGGCGTGGCGTGATCGATTGGGACATGCTCGAACTGCTCCGAACGGGGCGTGAGGCCATAGCGAAGGAGCGCCTCGAAGAGTGGCTGTCGTCGTCGCCGGACTAAACCACCGCAGCGTCTCGCTGGCGGTGCTCGAGCCCATGGCCGTCGCGCCCGCCGACCTGCCCAAGGCGCTGGCCGAGCTGGGCGGCATGGCCCACCTCGACGAGGTGGTGGTCCTGTCCACCTGCATGCGGACCGAGATCTACGCAGTCGCCAACCGGTTCCACGGGGCCATGTCCGACATCCGCAACTTCTTGTCCACCTGGAGCGGGTGCCCGCCCGAGTACTTCGGCGACCACCTCTACTCCTACTACGACGAGGCGGCGGTGACCCAGCTGTTCCGGGTGGCGGCCGGCATCGACTCTGCCGTGCTCGGCGAGGGCGAGGTGCTGGCCCAGGTGCGCCAGGCGTGGTCGGCGGCCCGGGTCGAGCAGGCGGCCGGGCCCGCCCTCGAGGTCCTGTTCCGCCGGGCCGTCGAGGTGGGCAAGCGGGTGCGCTCCGAGACGGCGATCGCCCGGGGCACCACCTCGCTGTCCCAGGCGGCGGTGAGCCTGGCCGAGCAGCGCCTGGGGGGGCTGGCCGGGCGCTCGGTGCTGGTGGTGGGCGCCGGGGTCATGGGCCAGTCGCTGTGCCGGGCGGTGGCCGGCCGGCCGGAGCGGGGCGCCCTCCTGGTGGCCAACCGGACCCACGACCACGCCGTTGCCCTGGCCGCCGAGCACGGGGGCCGGGCGGTGGTGTGGGCCCAGCTGGTAGCGGCCATGGCCGGAGTCGACGTGGTCCTGGCCTCCACCGGCGCCGCCGAGATCGTCGTCGACTCCGCCGCGCTGCGAGCCGTGGCCGCCCGGCGGGGTGGCCGGGACCTGCTGGTGGTCGACGTCGCCGTCCCCCGCGACGTGGACCCGGGGGCGGCCGGCGTCGACGGGGTGACGCTGCTCGACATGGACGACCTCAGGTCCTTCGCCGAAGCGGCTATGGAGGAGCGGAGAAAGGAACTGCCTCGTGCCGGCCAGATCGTCTCCGAGGAGGTCGCCCGCTACTTCGAGGCGGCTGCCCAGCGGCAGGTGGCACCCATCGTCAGCGCCCTGCGGGCCCGTGCCGAGACCCTCCGGCTGTCCGAGCTGGACCGGCTTGCCGGCCGCCTGGCTGGGTTGGACGAGGCCCAGGCCCGGGCCGTCGACGCCCTGACCCGGGGTCTGGTGGCCAAGCTCCTCCACGACCCCACCGTCAATCTCAAGGTGGCCGCCGGCTCGGCGCGCGGCGAGCAGCTGGCTCACGCCCTCCAGCAGCTCTTCGACCTGTAGGCCTCTTGCCTGGGTCGAGGGCCGGGCCGGCGGGGGCGGGGGCGCTGCGGATTGCCACCCGGGGCAGCGCCCTGGCCCGGTGGCAGGCCGGCGAGCTGGCCCGGCGGCTCCAGGCCGCCCACCCCGGCCTGGAGGTGGAGATGGTCGTCGTCTCCACCCTGGGCGACCGCCGGCCCGACGTGGCCGTGTGGGAGATGGGGGGCCAGGGGGTCTTCGTCAAGGACGTGCAGGCCACCGTCGCTGCCGGTGCCGCCGACGTGGCTGTGCACTCGGCCAAGGATCTGCCCTCGGCGGCGGCCGGCGGCGGGCTGGTGCTGGGAGCGTTCCTGGCCCGGGGTGACCCTCGCGACGCCCTGGTCGGCCGGGCTTTCGAGGACCTGCCGGCGGGGGCGGCGGTGGCCACCGGATCGGTGCGCCGGCGGGCCCAGATGGCCTGGCTGCGCCCGGACCTGACCTTCACCGGCCTGCGGGGCAACATCGGCACCCGCCTGGCCCGGGTCCCCCCCGGGGGGGCGGTGGTGGTGGCTGCCGCCGCCCTCGACCGCCTGGGCCGGCGAGCCGAGGCGTCCACGGTCTTCCCGGTGGAGGTGATGGTGCCCCAGGTGGGCCAGGGGGCCATCGCCGCCGAGTGCCGCGCCGGCGACGAGGCCACGGCGGCGCTGCTGGCCGCTGTGGACGACCCCGCCACCCGGGTGGCGGTCGCCTGCGAACGTGCCTTCCTGGCTCGCCTGGGCGGCGGCTGCGACCTGCCGGTGGGGGCCCACGCCACCCTCGGCGCCGCCGGCGGGGTGGTCGTCGACGGCCTGGTGGCCTCCGGGGACGGGCGGGTGGTCCTGCGGGACCGAGCCCGGGGTGCCGGCAACGGGGGCGGCGGGGTGGTCGTCGACGGCCTGGTGGCCTCCGGGGACGGGCGGGTGGTCCTGCGGGACCGAGCCCGGGGTGCCGGCAACGGGGGTGCCGGGGCCCGGGGCGCCGGCAACGGGGGCGCCGGGGCCCGGGGTGCTGGCAACGGGGGTGCCGGCAACGGGGGTGCCGGTAACCGCGGGGCCTCGACGCTGGCGGCGGCCGAGGAGCTGGGGGCCGGCCTGGCCGACCGGCTGCTCCGGGCCGGGGGACGGGACCTGCTGGGCCTGGCGTCGTGACCGTCTACCTGGTGGGGGCGGGCCC
>JBOGGP010000159.1:0-6062 GCA_050744105.1 Acidimicrobiales bacterium | reverse complement strand
AGGCGAGCGCGGAGCCAACCTGGGAGGCCAGGGCCACCCAGCCCTTGACCGGGGCCGTCTGGTCGGTCGCCCCGCCGGCGAAGGCCACCCGCACGGTGGCCACCCCGCTGCCGGTGGCGACCACCACCACCAGGGTGGGATCAGCCTCGGCCTGGCCGAGAACCGAGACCGAGTCTGCGCTGATCGGCTTGGACCGGTCGGAGGTACCAAAGCCGGCGAAGGCCTGACCGACCATCTTGGCCGTGGACACATCGGCCACGAAGGCGGGGCCGCCCAGCCAGCCGCAGGGCGCCGGCACGCCGGCGGGCTGGGGGAAGTTGGTCAGGAAGCCGCGCACCGCCACCGGCCCCGACGACCGCACGAACAGGAGGGTGTAGCTGGGGGGACCAGCCTGGCCCGGCGGCCAGGGATAGGCAAGCGCCCCACCACCCGGCACCGCCCCCCCGGCGGCACCCGGCACCGCCCCCCCGGCGGCACCCGGCGCCGCGGCCACCTGGGACCGGGCCACGGTCGTCGACGACGAGGCCGCACCCACCGCCACGGTGGTGGGCGCCGGCGAGGACTGCCGGGCGACCAGGTAGCCGGCGCCGGCGCCGGCGGCCAGGGTGAGGGCCATCCCCGCGGCGGCGGTCCTCCGCCAGCGCCGGCCGGCCCGGGCCACGATGCCGCGCAGCTCGTCGGGACCGCCAGGGAGCTCGTCGGCCGGGCCGAGCAGGTGGCGCAGGGAGTCTTCGTCGGGGGGGACCATGCCAGGACAAAGACCGTGGAGGCCCCTGGCGCGTAGCGCGGATGTCGAGGTGCGCCAGTGCCGTTGGGGGGTCCGCGTCGAGGTCACGTCGGCTTGCTACCGTCGTCTACGTGCCCGCCGTTGCCCGACCAGCGCCAGCCACCTCCCCGTGGGCGGAGGCCCTCGACGCAGCCAGCGACGACCAGCTGGTCGCGCTGCTCGCCACCCGGCCGGACCTGGCGGCAGGAGGGCCGGCCAGCCTGGGGGAGGTGGCGGCTCAGATCGTCACCACGGCGAGCGCCAGGGCCCATTTCGAGCGGGCCGACGACGCCGCCCGCAAGGCGCTCGAGTCCCTGTGCGCACTACCCCGGCCGGCGGCGCTGGCCACCCTGGCCGGCGCCCTCGGGAGCAGCCCGGAGGCGGTCGCACCCGTCGTCGAGCGCCTGGTCCGGACCGGCATGGCCTTGGCCCAGGACGGGGCGGTGGTCGTCAACCCGGGGCTCCCGCCGGCGCTCCTGTACCCGTGCCGCTTGGGGCCGCCGGCGGCCCAGGCCATGTCCGAGCTCTCGCTGCGCGAGCTGGCGGCCATCGCCTCCCGTCTTGGCGTGGTGGTCCGGCCCAAGGGGTCGAGGGGAACCCGGGCCGACGCCGTGGCCGAGATCGTCCGGGCCCTGGGCGACGCCAAGCATCTGGTCGCCCTGCTGGGCGGCGCCCCGGCGGGCACCGACAAGCTGCTCCAGCAGCTGACCGCCGAGTGGCCAGCCGTCGACCTGCCCTTCGCGGCCTACCACATGACGGGCAACGACCGCACCCCGGCAGGTTGGTGCCTCGGGCGGGGCCTGCTGGTCACCAGCTCGTGGGCCACCGCGGTGATGCCGCGCGAGGCGGGACTGGCCCTGCGGGGAGGCAGGCTGTTCACGGCGTTCTCGCCCTTGCCTCCGGTCCTCGACCTCGCCGATCGGGACACCGAGGCGGCCGGGCGCCAGGCGGCCGACGCCGCCCTGCGAGTAGTCGCCGATGTCAGCGCCATCTGCGACGCACTGGGGGCCGCTCCGGCCAAGCTGCTCCAGGGCGGAGGGCTCGGGGTGCGAGAGGTCCGTCGGATGGCCAAGGTCGTGGACCGGCCCGAGGACGTGGCCGCCCGCCTGGTCGAGGTGGCCGGAGCCGCCGGCCTGGTCGGGGTGGAGGGCGACTCGGCCCTGCCGACCACCCGGTTCGACGACTGGAGCCAGCTCAGGGCCAGCGCCCGCTGGGCCCGGCTGGCCATGTCGTGGATCAACTTCCGAGCCGACCTCAGCGTTACCGGGACACCGGGCGCCAACGGCAAACCGGTCGCCCCGCTGCTGCCTCGCGCCGATCCGAGCGCCCCGGGCCGCCGGGGCCTGATGCTGGGCGAGCTGGCCAACGCCGGCCCGGCTGCGGGCGCCACCACGGCCAGTCTCGTCGCCCGGGCGCTGTGGCGCAGCCCCGGCGCCTGGAAGGGCGCCAGCGCCGGCCCCGACCAGCTGGCCCGATGGGTGCTGGAGGAGACCGACCAGCTGGGGTTGAGCGCCGGGGGGGCCCTGAGCTCTTTCGGCCAGCACCTGGTCGAAGGCCGCCACGCCGCCGCCGAGGAGGCCCTCGGCGCCCTGGCCCCGCCCCTGGTCGGCGAGGTGGTGCTACAGGCCGACCTGACGGCCGTGGTGGCAGGCGAGGCCGAGCCGGCGTTGGGCGAGGAGCTGGACCTGCTGGCCGACGTGGAGTCGACCGGCCACGCCACCGTGTGGCGGTTTTCCGAGCCCAGCCTGCGCCGGGCCTTCGATGCCGGCCGGCGTGCCCCCCAGATCCTGGCCATGCTGGCCGAGCACGCCCCCAAGGGGGTGCCCCAGCCTCTGGCGTACCTGATCGAGGACGTGGACCGGCGGTTCGGCCTGGTGCGGGTCGGCCCCGGCGGGTGCTACGTGACGAGCGACGACCCCTCCCTTCTGGCCGAGATCGTCCGGTCCCGCCGGACGGCCCGGCTCCAGATGCGCCTCCTGGCCCCGACCGTGGCCGTCAGCCCGGCGACGCCGGCGGTCGTCCTCGACGCCGTGCGCGACTCAGGGTACCTGCCGGCGCCGGAAGGACCCGACGGCGCCCTGGTGGTGAGCCGGCCACCGGCCAGGCGGATCGGTGGCCAGGCGGCCGGCGCCGGTTCGGGCCCAGATCGATATGGCGACATCCTCGCCGAGCTGATGTCGGACCCCGAGCTGGTCGAGCTGCTGGCGGCCACGCCCCCCGAGCTGCTGGCGCCACTGTTCGTGGCCCGGGCAGGCGCCCACCACGGCGCCGGCCCCCCCCAGGGACCCAAGGACCTGGCCGGGTTGGTTGTACGCCTGCGCCGGGGACGGCCGGCGGCCCCGGACAGCAAGGCGGGGGGCACCACCGCGGGGCGGGCACGGCCTCGGAGCCCCCTTTCACCGCCCTTCGTACCGGCACACGAGCCGTGCCTGGATACCCGGCCTCCCCACATCGCCAAGGGCATCGTCGCCGTGGTGTCGATGCTGGACCTGGCCTGCGACCAGGGTTGGCCGGTCCGCATGTCCTACGTCAACTCCCGGGGCGTCGAGACCGAGTTCTACGCCGAGGTGATCAGTGTCAACCGGGCGACGTGCCGGGTGGGGTACCTGCCGGCCGGCGGCGGCACCCAGCTGACCACCGGTCGCATCCAGTGGGCCCGCATCGTCACCGCAGCCGAGGAGGAGGCCCAGGACCTGTGAGCGACGGCCCCCTCATCGTCCAGTCCGACCAGACCCTCCTGCTCGAGACCGACCACCCCGACTCCGCCGAGTGCCGGGCCGCCATCGCCCCCTTCGCCGAGCTGGAGCGCTCCCCCGAGCACGTCCACACCTACCGGGTCACCCCCCTCGCCCTGTGGAACGCTCGGGCCGCCGGCCACGACGCCGAGGGGGTGGTGGACGCCCTCCTGCGCTGGTCTCGCTACCCGGTGCCCCAGTCCCTCCTGGTCAACGTGGCCGAGACCATGGACCGCTACGGCCGTCTGGTCCTCGAGGTCCACCCGGTCCACGGCCTGGTCCTGAGCAGCTCGGACCGGGCCGTGCTCGAGGAGGTGCTGCGGGCCAAGTCGGTGGCCCCCCTGGTCGGGCCCCGCATCGACGCCGACACCGTCGTGGTCCCCGGCTCGGAGCGGGGCCGGATCAAGCAGGCCCTGCTCAAGGCCGGTTGGCCGGCGGAGGACCGGGCCGGCTACGTGGACGGCGCCTCCTACCCCATCTTCCTGCACGACGGCGACGGCTTCAACCTGCGCACCTACCAGCGCGAGGCGGTGGACGTCTTCTTCGCCGGTGGCAGCGGGGTGGTGGTGCTGCCCTGCGGGGCGGGCAAGACGCTGGTGGGGGCGGCGGCCATGGCGACGGCCGGCGCCCACACCCTGGTGCTGGTCACCAACATCGTCGCCGCCCGCCAGTGGCGGGCCGAGCTGGTGGCCCGCACGTCGCTCACCGCCGCCGAGGTCGGCGAGTACTCCGGCGAGCACAAGGAGATCCGGCCGGTCACCATTGCCACCTACCAGATCCTCATCTCCAAGCGCCGCGGGCTCTACCCTCACATGGAGCTCTTCTCGGCGGAGGACTGGGGCCTGATCGTCTACGACGAGGTCCACCTCCTGCCGGCGCCGGTGTTCCGGATGTCAGCAGAGATCCAGAGCCGGCGGCGCCTGGGCCTTACCGCCACCCTGGTGCGCGAGGACGGCCGGGAGGGCGACGTCTTCAGCCTCATCGGCCCCAAGCGCTACGACGCGCCGTGGCGCGACATCGAGGCCCAGGGCTGGATCGCCCCGGCCGCCTGCACCGAGGTACGGGTCACCCTCACCGACGAGGAGCGCATGTCCTACGCCCTGGCCGAGCCCGAGGAGCGCTACCGGGTGGGCGCCACCGCCCGCTCCAAGCTGGCCGCCGTCGAGCAGATATGCGCCGGGGCGGTGGAGCGGGGCGAGCCGACGCTGGTGATAGGCCAGTACCTCGACCAGCTCGACGAGCTGGGCCGGCGGCTGGACGCCCCCGTGGTCACCGGCAGGACGGCCACACGCGAGCGGGAGCGGCTCTACGATGCCTTCCGCCGGGGCGAGCTGCCCGTCCTGGTCGTGTCCAAGGTGGCCAACTTCTCGATCGACCTGCCCGAGGCGTCGGTCGCCATTCAGGTCTCGGGGGCCTTCGGCAGCCGCCAGGAGGAGGCACAGCGCCTGGGGCGCATCCTGCGGCCCAAGGCCGACGGGCGCCAGGCCCATTTCTTCGCCGTGGTGGCCCGGGACACCAACGACCAGGAGTTCGCCGCCCGGCGCCAGAGGTTCCTGGCCGAGCAGGGCTACGCCTACCGCATCGCCGACGCCGGCGGGGCCATGTGGCCGGCCTCCAGCGAGTGACGCCTGCCGGTCTCTAGTCTCAGGTCCCTAGTGCTGGTGCCGGGGGCACCACCACGTCGTGCGGCCGCCGACCACGGATCTGACCAGGCCTGCCCCGTCGGCTGGGCAGGCGCCGCCGGGCCGGCGCTCGGCCATGAGGTCGCCGGTGTGCGAGCCGCCCCGCTCGATCATCTGGGCCAGCCCGGCGCGCAGGTGGCGGCCCAGCCGGCGCAGCTCGGCCGGGGCCAGGCCGCCGGCCGGGCGCAGCGGCGACAGCGACGCCCGCCACAGGATCTCGTCGGCGATGAGGTTGCCCACCCCGGCCAGGCGGGACTGGTCGAGGAGCCGGGCCTTGAGGGGAGCAGCGCTGCCGGCCAGGGCGCGGGCCAGGCCGGCCGGGGTGACGGCCAGGGCGTCGGGGCCGAGGGCGGCCTCGTCGGGATCGAGCTCGACGCCGCCGAGCCGGCGGGGGTCGTTGACGCGCAGCGAGCCGCCGTCGGCGAAGGAGACGGCGAAGCGGTCGAAGCGGGGCTGGCCAGGGGGCGAGTGCAGCAGGGCGCCGGCGCCGGCGGTGCCGTCGACCACCAGCCGCCCGCTCATGCCGAAGCGCAGGCCGAGCACCGGGCCGGCGCCGGTGCCGGTCCTGGTCTCGGTGTCGAGCAGGAGCAGCTTGCCGCGCCGGCGGGCGGCGGCGAACTGCATCCCGGCCAGGGCCGCCTCCACCCCCGGCGCCGACAGCCCCCCCTTGAGGTACCAGGGGTCAGGGGCCCTCACCGCCGCCACCGGCCGCCCCAAGGCTTGGACCTCGGCCAGCCGCCGGTAGCAGTCGACCTCGACCAGCTCGGGCACGAGGGACGATGCGGCCAGGGCCGCTCAGGCCCGGGCCGGCCGGCGCTGCGTGCCCGCCGGGACAGCCGGCGACGAGGCCCGCCGCCCTCGGGGGGCCGGGGGCTCGCC
>JBOGGP010000158.1:0-6073 GCA_050744105.1 Acidimicrobiales bacterium | reverse complement strand
CGGGTCACCGGGTCAGCGGTCACCGGGTCAGCGGTCACCGGTCACCGGTCACCGGTCACCAGACGTTCATCTGGTGTCCTCCCCGAGCGGTCCGGGCGTTAATCCGGCGGAAAGCACGGGCCCGTAGCGTCGCCGCCCGAAGCCGCCCGGGATCGGCCGGCGGATGGACTAGGAGGCTGGACGATGCCAGGCTGGATGACGACGAAGCGGAAAAGCCGGCGGTTCGGGAACAGGCCGGTGGACGCCGTCTTGGCGTGCGGCGTGACGGTAGCGCTGACAACGGCCGCACTGATGGCCACAGGAGTCGGCCCCGCCACCGCCGAAGGGGGCCATGGCCCGAACTGGAGTGTCCGCGTGGTGGCCTCGAACCAGGTGGTCACGGAGGCGGGCAACCCGGCAACCCTGAGCCAGCCCGACGACATTGCCACCCTGGGCGGCGACCTGTTCGTCGCCTACCAGAACGGGGTTGGGCCGTCGGGGGAGCCCTCGCCCAGTGGAACGACCTACAGCACGGTCGTCGACTATCGCCACGGGCAGCGGGCGGTGGCGTCGTGGGACCTCACCGGCAAGGTCGACGGCCTGGTGGGAGACGGCAGAACCCACCAGCTGGTCGCCACCGTCGACGAGGACTCCAACACCAGCCTCTACACCATCGACCCCGAAGCCCTGCCGATCGACCAGGTCGTGCACTACGAGTACGACCCGGCCAACCCCCTCCCTCACGGAGGCGGGACCGACGCCTTGTCCGTCTACCAGGGCCGCCTTCTCGTCAGCGCCTCGGCGCCGGGAACGGTGCCAGGCTCGGGCACCACTCCAGCGACGATGCCCGCGGTCTACACCGCCGTACTGGACCACCACCCCGGGCAGGACACCGGCACGGCCAGCTTGGCACCACTTTTCTACGACGGCAGCCCGGCGACGGTAGCCAACACGACGGCACCCATGCCCTCGCCACTGTCGCCCAACCCTGCCTCCTACGGAACCGTGCCGTCCCTGGGGACCGAGGTGACGCTGCACCTCAGTGATCCGGACTCCAACGGGATCGTGGCGGCCTCGAGCCCCCGCTTCGGCGGAGACTTCGTGCTCGACAGCCAGGGCGACGAGCAGTTGGTCTTCCTCGACGGGGACAGGGGCGGCCGGCCAGAGCCGGCCCTGCACGGCCTGGACCTCTCCCAGACCGTCAACGACCTGGCGTTCGTCACCAACTCCGGCGGGACGCTATACGTCGACGATCCCTCCCGCGACCAGGTGCTGGCGATCACCGGGCCCATGAAGGGCGGGGAGGTGCTGGTGGCCGCCACGCCCGCAGACGCCGACAATCCGGTCAGCGCACCGAACTACCTGGCCACCCTCGACATGTCAGACGGCACCGTCAGCGCGATCCCCGCACTGGCGGGGATCCAGCCGGCCGGTATGCAACTGGTCTCCCGGTAACGCCAGCCGACTTGCCGGCGCTGAAGGGCCGGAGTCTAGACTCCGGCCGGGAGAGAAATGACCGGCGCCACTGAACCGACCGGGCGGGTGCCCGACGGGATGACGCCAGGGGCTGGCGCCGGTGACGACCTGCACGAGCTGGTGCTCCAGCGGCTCCGCAAGGTCGACCAGCGCTATACCTCCGGCCGCCGGGCCATCGTCGAGGCCCTGGCCGGGGCCGGCCGGCCCCTCAACATCTCCGACATCGCCGGCGTGCTCCCATCCATGGCCCGCAGTTCTGCCTATCGCCACCTGATGGATCTCCACGTCGCCGGAGTGGTGAGGCGGGTGGAGGCCAACGACGAGTTTGGCCGCTTCGAGCTGGCCGAGGATCTCACCGGCCACCATCACCACCTGCTGTGCGTCAAGTGCGGAGCGGTGATCGACGTGACACCCTCGGCCGACCTGGAAAGGGCGACCACCAAGGCCCTGGCCGAACTGGCGGCAGCGGAGGGCTTCGACATCCACAGCCACCGCCTCGACGGTGTCGGGGTGTGCCGGACCTGCTCCTGGCCGTCCCGCAGCGGCTGATCGACCACCGAACCCAGCGTCACCCGGTACCTCCCCCACGCTCGTCGACCCGTGCTGGTCGGTTGGCTGGTCGGTTGGCTCGTCGGGTTAGCTGGTCGGTGGCAATGGTTAGCCTTGCGTCCCTATGGTTATGACGTCTAGGAGCCCTACCCGCTGCCTACCCGCTTCCGGGCTCGTCGAGGAGGTCCCTTTCATGACCGCTGCAATTGACACGCGCACCGCCACCACCCTCGCTGCTGGCCAGACCCGGGCCGGCGAGCTGCGACGAGGCGCGGTCATGATCCTGTTCGCGGCGGCAGCCGTCGGTGCCGTCCACCCGTTCGGGCCACTGCCGTACTACTCACTGCCGGCCATGGCCGGAGCGGCATTGGTTGGCAGCGCCTTCATCGGTGGGCAGGGGAGCCGGTGGATGGGGCCAGGGCTCCCCGTCCTGTTCTGGGGAGTGGCCAAGATCCTGACGAACATCTTCAGCTTCACCGGCGACTACGCCCTGGTAACCGGCATGATCGGCCTGGGCGCCATCGCCGCGTGGGCCCTGTCCAGCCACGGATGGCCGTCCAACTCCTTCGCTGTCGGTGGTGGCATCGTCTTCATCGCCTTGGGCCAGTTCGTCCACGGCACCTACGGCGAGTGGGCGACGTTCTTCGTCGCCTTGGTCCTTGCCCTCACCGCGGCGGTGGAGCTGCTGTCCCTGCGCACCGACCGCCGCGGCACGACAGGCCTCGAAACCACAGCGGCCAACGAGGGTCGAGAGGCGGCGGTGACCGGCCGGCACGTCCCGTCGCCGCCCCGCGAATCCGTCGGCGTCTGACCGGTTCGCTGGTCGCCGCCGGCTAGGACCTGGGGCTGCCAGCCCTGTGTCCCGAGACGCCCAAAATGCTCAGGCGATCGAAGACGGCAAGGCGCTGACCAAGAGCAGCCTCAGTGGCGCCTGGGACCGAGACCGGTAGCGTGGAGCCCGTCCAAGCTGGCCGAGGTCCTCGTTGCTGAGGGGTGGTCGACGACATCAGCTACGAGGGCCTGCGGGTCCTGCTCCGCAATGAAGAGGTCTCGTTCCAAGCCGTGAAGACCTGGATGCAGTCAGCCGACCCGGACTACGAGGCCAAGAAGAACCGGGTACTGGAGCTCTACGACATCGCCGAGGGCAAGGCGAGCGACACGGAGATCGCCGACTGGTGTGCAGAGCGGGATTGGACCCTCGTCACGTCCGACCAGGACTTCCGGAGCCGGGAACTTCGCGTCCGTGCATACCCTCGGTCGAGGGGTGGACGTGATCCTCTGCACGCGGCAACCTGCAAGCCTCCGCGAGCAGCTCGAACTCATCGTCTTCAGCTACCCACGCTGGCTGGAAGTGACCGTAGGCTCGTCGCGGCAACCGCAACTGTGGCTCCAGCACCGACTACGGGGTGGCCTCAAGGTCGGCCAAGCCTGAAAAGGATGGTGCCCGCGCGCTACCGTCGGGAGGCGATGAGCAGTGAGCAGTCCCCGTGAGTCCACGCGCGCCACGCTCGGGGGCAGAGGAGCTCGACGTGCTGATCGACAAGGTCGACCCCGAGGACCTCCGCGTGATCGTCGGCAAGGCCGCCGAGCGCCACGAGGACGTCGCTCGGGCGATCCGCCTGGCGGCGACCCGCGGGTCGGGGGATCTCTCCCAGCTGAAAGCGGAGATCGACCGCGGGCTGCACACGAGCCGGTACCTCGGCTACCGAGAGAGCGGCGGCTGGGCTATGCAGGCAAGGCCCGTCGTGGAGGCGATCGACGAGGCAGTCGGCTCGTCGCCCAACGCCGAGCTGGTGCTGCTGATCGAGCGGGCGATCGGGCACGTCGTGAAGGTGATCCTCAAGGCGGACGACTCCGACGGGCTGATCGGCGACCTGGCTCGTGCATTGCTCGACCTGCACGCCCGGGCGTGCGACGCCGGCAACGCTGATCCGATCAAGCTGGCCCGCTGGATGGTCCGGTTCCGCTTCGACGATCAGGACTTCTTCGAGGTGGACCCGGTCCGCTACGCCGGCGCTCTGGGCGAGCTCGGGCTCGCGGCCTACCGCCGCGACGTGAAGCAGCGCGTCGAAGCTGGTGGTGGCGACTCGTTCGCCGCCACGTACGCCCAGGAGCGTCTGGCCGTGCTCGACGGCGACACGGAGGCCCTTGTCGGGCTGCTGGGCGGTGACCTGAGCCGGCCATACCAGTTCATCACGGTCGCCGAGGCCATGGCGGAGCTGGGCCGCGACGACGACGTCCTGTCCTGGGCCACTCGCGGGATCGCCGAGTCCAGCGGCTGGCAGGTCGCCCAGCTCTACGACCTCGCCGCCGGGGTCCACACCCGCCGGGGAGAGGACCAGAGGTGCTCCGGCTGCGCCGGCAGCAGCACCAGCGGATGCCCTCGTCGTCGACGTACCGCCTCCTCCGCTCTGCGGCCGAGGCCTGCGGGGTGTGGACGGCAGAGCGCCCAGCGGCCCGGGCGGTGTTGGCCGAGCACGACCTCGGTGGCCTGGTCGACGTGCTGCTCTTTGACGGCGAGCCGGAGGCTGCCTGGCAGGTACCCGGAGCCCATCCCAGCTGGGATCCAGGGCCGCAGCGGTGGATGCGCCTGGCCGAGGCCCGAGAAGCGTCTGCGCCGAGCCACGCACTCGACACCTACCTGCGCCTGGTGGACCTCCAGCTCGAGACGACCGGAAAGGCGGCATACGTGCGAGCGGTGGCGATCCTGGAGAAGGCGGCTCAGGCGGCCCGAGCGGTGGACCGCCAGGGCGCGTTCGCCGCGCACCTGGCAGCGTTGCGGGAGACGCACCGGCGGCGGCCGACCTTCATCGCCGTCCTCGACAAGGCTCGGCTGGGGTGAGGCAGTTGGCGGGGCTCCTCGAAGAAGCGGCCGCCACCGGGTGCAGGAGGGCCGGTTCAGCTGGCGCTGACGAAGCGGGCCCGTTCGGCACGGAGATCTCGAACAGCGTGACGTAGCGGACGCCCACGCCGAGGCAGGCGTTTGGGGTCTTGATCTTCTTCGTCGAGTGGGCGACGACCTCGTGGGTGACCACCACGTGGTGGTGGGCACGGGCATGGGCGTGGGCGACGAGGTGGTAGCGGCGTCTTGCAGGAAGGTGGCGATGGCGGCTGGCTCGTACCCGGCGCCGTTGGCCCAGGTGCTGGTGGCCTGCAGGCTCGGCACCACGCGTTTCCGCGCAAACGAGTGGCACCTTGTCCCGGCGCGCCCTCGGGCCAAGAGACGGCTCCGGGGCGCCTTCAGGACGGTCGCCCGCTGCCAACGGCAGCCGAGGGGCTCTGATCGACCTGGGTGTCACCCCCAAACGTGAAGATGGTGAAGGTCGAAACGTGAAGACCTCCTCAGTGAGTCAGTCAGTCAGTCAGTCAGTGCGCTCGGAGGGATCCGAACCCCCTACCTTCTGATCCGTATCGGCTGACCTGCGCCATCAATCGATCAGTGTCGGCTGATGTCGAACCTCATGGCTGCCAGTTTGGCTGCCAGCCCGCCGCGTTGGCTCCCTGCTGGCCATCTCAAACATGTCGAGCGTGAGCCGGGTTCAGATGCCCCGACATCGCCGCCCTCGCTTCCCGTGCATGGCGTTGCCTCTGGCTCCTACGCGCCAGCGCATGCACCGGGAGATACGGTGCCGAACCATGACGTCGAGGGCGTTGTTGTCGTGGCGAGGCGACCGGGGCGAACGCCTCGATGACTCCTTGCCGCCCACCGCCTGGTCGGGGGCCACGGCCGCGGCCGTCGTTGGCGAACCGCTGCGTTGAACGAGGCGCTGGCCCTGCGCCTCGCCGCCGAGTTCCAGGGCTTCGCCCGGGATCTCCACGACATGGCGTGCGATCACTTCGCATCCTGGGCCGCCCCGGGCAGCCCGACCGTCGAGGTCGTCCTTCGCAACCGGCTCAGGGAGAGCAGAAGCCTGGATCGAGGCAACCCCATCCGGGGGCTATCGGGTGTTGCCGGACACGTTCGTTGAGCGTGTTGGCGTCGCTGGTGGTGAGCGTGTGGGGGGTGCACGACCGAACGACCAAAGGGTCTGACGCGGCTGGGGAGAAGGCGACAGCGCGGACAGGCCCG
>JBOGGP010000157.1:0-6074 GCA_050744105.1 Acidimicrobiales bacterium | reverse complement strand
CCCGTCGGTGCGGCGCCTGCCGGCGTGACCAGCGCCCCAGCTGCCGGCCCCGGCCACGTCCCTGCCGGCGCCGGCCACGTCCCTGCCGGCCCCGGCGAAGTCCCTGCCGGACCCGGCCACGTCCCTCCCGGCCCCGGCGCCGGGACGTTCGGTCCCGGGTCCAGGCCCCTGTCGGGCCGCCTGGCCCCACCCGGCGACAAGTCGATCTCCCACCGGGCCCTCCTCCTGGCCGCCCGGGCCGAGGGCACGTCGGTGCTGCGGGGCCTTTCGAGGGGCCTCGACGTGGGCGCGACCCTGGGAGCGATGGTCGCATTCGGCGCCGGCGTCGACGGCTCACCACCCGGCGAGGTCCGGGTCGGCGGCGGCCTGGACCGCCTGCACGAAGCCGGCCAGGTGGTCGACGTGGGCAACTCGGGGACGGCCATCCGCCTCCTCGCCGGCTGGGCCGCTCCCTTCGACTGGCTTACGGTGCTGGCCGGCGACGAGTCGGTCACCGGCCGGCCCATGGACCGGGTGGTCCAGCCCCTGCGGGCCATGGGAGCCACCGTCGACGGAAGGGGCGGCGGGAGCTACCCCCCCCTCACCGTGCGAGGAGGCCATCTCCAGGGCATCGATATGGCCCCGGCCGTGGCCAGCGCCCAGGTGAAGGGGGCCGTACTGCTGGCCGGGCTCGGGGCCGAGGGGCCGACCACGGTGCGCGAGGCGGTGCCCACCAGGGTCCACACCGAGGAGATGCTGGCCCGCTTCGGCGCCGGCGTCGACGTGCGCCCCGGAGCGGCCACCGTGCGCCCCTCGTCCCTGGCCCCGGTCGACTTCGACGTCCCCGGCGACCCGTCGCAGGCCGCCTTCTGGATCGTCGCCGCCTGCCTGGTGCCGGGAAGCGACCTGGTCGTCGAGGGCGTCTACGTCGGCCCCGGCCGGGCCGGCTTCCTCGACGTGCTGGCCCGCATGGGCGCCGACGTCACCGTCGACAACCGGGACCCGGCCCGCTCCACGGCCGACATCCGGGCCCGCCACGGGCCGCTCCGGGCCACCGACGTCGCCGGCGCCGAGATCCCCGGCCTGATCGACGAGATCCCGGTGCTGGCGGTGGCCGCCGCCGTGGCGCAGGGCACCACCACCTTCTCCGGCGCCGCCGAGCTGCGGGTCAAGGAGACCGACCGGATCGCCACCATGTGCTCGGAGCTGGTCGCCCTCGGCGCCGATGTGTCCACCCGGCCCGACGGCCTGGTCGTCCGGGGGTCGGGAGGCCTCCCGCTGGCGGGCGGCCGGGTGCGTTCCCACGGTGACCACCGGGTGGCCATGGCCATGGCGGTGGCCGGCCTGGCCTGCTCCGGACCGGTTGCGGTACAAGGATGGGCAGCGGTGGCGACCAGCTACCCGGGCTTCGAGGAGGAGCTGCGCCGTTGCGCCTCATAGCCATCGACGGGCCCGCCGGCTCGGGAAAGTCGACGGTGGCCCGCCAGGTGGCCGCCCGGCTGGGCCTCGACTACCTCGACACCGGGGCCATGTACCGCGCCGTGGCCTTCGCCGCCATACGGCGGGGCATCGATCCCGACGACGTCCCCACCGTGGCCCGCCTGGCCACCCAGGTCGACCTCGAGGTGGGCGGATCGGTGGTGACCGTCGACGGGGTGGACGCCACCATAGAGATCCGCAGCCCTGAGGTGACCCGGGCGGTCAGCGTGGTGGCAGCCAACCCCGGTGTCCGCCAGGAGCTGGTACGCCGCCAGCGGGACTGGGCCGACAAGCACGGCGGCGGGGTGGTCGAGGGCCGTGACATCGGCAGCGTGGTGTTCCCTGCCGCCGAGCTCAAGGTCTACCTGACCGCCGACGACCACGAGCGGGCGGCCCGGCGCAGCCAGGAGATGCTCGACATGCACTTCGACCAGGTGGCTGCCGACATCGCCCGGCGCGACCACGTCGACTCCACCCGGTCCGCCTCCCCGCTGGCCGTGGCGGACGACGCGGTGAGCATGGACACCACCGGTCGCAGCGTCGACGAGGTGGTCGTCGCCGTCCTCGACCTGGTCGCCCGCGGCCGGCGGTGACGGGGCCGGGGCGGGTCGAGCTGGCCTGGTACGCCGCCGCCCGGGGGATCGTCGAGGTGTTTTGCCGGGTCTTCTGGCGACTCAGAGTCACCGGCGCCGAGCACGTGCCCGCCGCCGGCCCCTTCGTGCTGGCCCCGGTGCACCGCTCCTACCTCGACACGCTCTTCTGCGGATGCGTCACCCGGCGGCGGATCCGCTTCATGGGCAAGGACTCGCTGTGGCGATGGGCGTGGTCGGGCCGTCTCGTGTCCTCCCTGGGGGCATTCGCCGTGCACCGCGACCGGCCCGACCGGGAGGCGCTGAGAGCCTGCGAGGAGGCCCTGGCCAATGGTGAGCCCGTGGTCATATACCCCGAAGGTGAAAGGAAGTCGGGCCCCGGCCTGCACCCGCTCCTCGACGGTGCCGCCTTCGTCGCCTCCCGGGCCGGGGTCCCCCTGGTGCCCGTCGGAATCGGGGGGAGCGAATGGGCCATGCCCAAGGGGGCGAGGCTATTCCGCCCGGTGAAGGTGGCGGTTGTCGTCGGCGCTCCGCTGACCCCCCCCACCCTCGCACCCGGCCGGCGGGTGCCCCGCCACCAGGTGAGCCAGCTGACCGCCCAGCTGCGCGAGGAGCTGCAGCGCAGCTTCGACGCCGCCCTGGCCGGCGCCGGCCGGCGCTGACACCGCCGGGCGGTCAGGGGCGCGGCGGTCAGGGGCGGCGGTCAGGGGCGCGGCAGCAGGGGCGCGGCGGTCAGGGGCACGGCGGTCAGGGGCACGGCGGTCAGGGGCACGGCGGTCAGGGGCGGAGGTCGAGCGGAGGTGTGAGGGTGGAGAGGACGGCGGCGGCCGCCATGTCGCGATCGCGCCGCTCGGGCCGGGCCTCACCGGCGGCGGCACCGGGTGGAGCGAAGCCGGTGACCGAGGCCACCGAGGCCAGGGTGGCGACCAGCCGGCGCAGCTCTCGGGGCGGGGGGAAGTACTCCTCCTCGGCGACCGAGCTCACCTCCTCCACGCCCCGGCTCGGGGCCAGCCGGGCGATGACGGCCTCCACCAGCTCCTCGGGGGCCGATGCTCCGGCGATGACCCCCACGGTGCCGGCCAGGTCGTCGGGCAGCTCGCCGGCGCCGTTGACCCGGATGGCCCGCCGGCAGCCTGCGGCCCGGGCGGTGCGCTCGAGGGCCAGCGTGTTGGAGGAGTTCTCCGAGCCGATGACCACCACGGTGTCGCTGCGCCCGGCGATGGCGCGCAGGGCGGCCTGGCGGTTGGTGGTGGCAAAGCACAGGTCGCTCTGGCTCGGCATCCACAGGTCGGGCCAGCGCCGGCGGGCGGCGTCGAGGATGGCCTGCCACTCGTCGACGGCCAGCGTGGTCTGGGCCAGGAAGGCCACCGGCCCGTCGGGTTCGGGCAAGGCCTCGAGCTCGGCGACGCTGGCCACCAGGTGGACACGGTCGGGGGCCACCGCCATGGTGCCCACCGCCTCCTCGTGGCCGTGATGGCCGACGTAGACGATCTGGTAGCCCTTGCCCGAACGGATGGCGACCTCCTTGTGGACCTTGTGGACCAGCGGGCAGACGGCGTTGACCACCTCACCCCCCCGGGCCCGGGCGGCGGCCACCACCTCGGGGGCGCTGCCGTGGGCCGACAGCATCAGCGGCGCCCCGGGGGGCACGTCGTCGATGTCGTCGACGAATACGACTCCCATCTGCCGGAAGCAGTCGACCACCACCTTGTTGTGGACGATCTCGTGGTAGCAGTACACGGGCGGCTCGAAGACCCGGACCATCCAGGCCAGGGCCTTGATGGCCATCTCCACCCCGGCGCAAAAGCCCCGGGGCGAGGCCAGGATCACCCTCTCCACGTTCACGCCGACCCAGGGTACCGGGGGGGCGCCGGCTGGCCTCGTCGACCGGCCGCCGGGGTCGCTCGGCTGCCGGCACCCTCCCGGTGTCCGACCAGACCGGTACCATGGGGCCGGAGATGGCCCTGCCCCGCGTCGTGGCCGTCGTTGCCGGCTCGCCGGCGGCCCGGGCCGGACTGGCCCCCGGCGACGAGATCGTGTCCCTCGACGGCCAGGTCCCCCGGGACGTAATCGAGTACCACCTGCTGACCGACCAGGAGACCATCGAGGTCGAAGCCCGCCGGGGCGGCCTCGAGCTCTCCATCACCGTCGTGCGCTCCTCGGCCGAGCCCCTCGGCCTGGAGGTCGACGCCGCCCTGTTCGACCGGGTCCGCACGTGCGACAACCACTGCGAGTTCTGCTTCATCCACCAGCTCCCCAAGGGCCTGCGCAAGAGCCTCTACGTGCGTGACGACGACTACCGGCTGTCGTTCCTCTACGGCAACTTCACCACCCTTACCCGCTTCACCGAGGCTGACCTGGAGAGGGTGGTCACCGAGGGCCTGTCCCCGCTGTGGGTCAGCATCCACGCCACCGACCCCGAGGTCCGGGCCCGGATGCTGCGCAACCCCCGGGGGGCGACCAGCCTGCGGTGGCTGCGGGCCCTGCTCGACCACGGGATCGAGGTGCACGGCCAGGTGGTGGTCTGCCCCGGCGTCAACGACGGCCCCGTCCTCGACGACACCCTGGTGGGGGTGCTCGACCGCTTCCCCGAGATGGCGAGCGTCGCCTGCGTCCCCCTCGGGGTAAGCCGGTTCAACGTGGAGGCGACCATGCGACCGCATTCTCCCGGCGACGCCGCCGCCGTGGTGGATCTGGTTGAGGGCTGGCAGGACACCATGGCCGAGATCCTGGGCCGCCGCCTGGTGTACGCCTCAGACGAGCTGTACCTGCTGGCCGGGAGGCCCTTTCCCCTCCTCGACACCTACGGGGCCCTGGCCCAGCACGACAACGGGGTGGGGATGGCCAGGTCGTTCGAGGCCGGGCTGCTGGGGCGGGACGGGCCCCCGGGCGGGCACCAAGGACCCAGCGGGTTCTTCCAGTCGGTCGACGGCGCCCCTGCCGCCGGCTACCGGGCGCCCCGAGGCGGCGAGGCCCCGGTGACCCTGCGAGCCCGCCCCGGTGCTCCGACGGCCGTCCTCACCGGCGCCTACGGTGCCCGGGTGCTCGAGCCGCTGCTCGCCCAGGTGGCCTCCCGGGCCCGGGTGGTGGCGGTCGACAACACGTATTTCGGGGGCAACATCGCCGTGGCCGGCCTGCTCACCGGTGCCGACCTGTCCCGGGTGCTGGCCGCCCAGCCGGGCGGCGAGCGCTACCTCCTGCCCGACTCGTGCCTGTCCGGGGGCCGCTTCCTCGACGGGACCTCGCCGGCCGACCTGCCCCGTCCCGTCGAGGTGGTGCCGGCCACCGGGGCCGCCCTGCGCCACGCCCTTGTCGGCGGCAGTGCCGTGGCGGGGTCCCGGCGTGACGGCGGTCCCGGCGTGACGGCGGTCCCGGCGTGACGGCGGTCCCGGCGTGACGGCGACGGCCCGGGGCCCGGCGGCCACCGGCGCGCCGCCGCGGCCCCAGGTCGCGGTGGTCGGGCGGCCCAACGTCGGCAAGAGCACGCTGGTCAACCGCATAGTCGGCCGGCGGGAGGCGATCGTCGAGGAGCGTCCGGGGGTCACCCGTGACCGCAAGGTCCTCGACGCCGACTGGGCCGGGCGGGAGTTCGCCGTCGTCGACACCGGCGGCTGGCTCGGGTCGGGGGACACCCTCGACCGCCAGGTCAGCGCACAGGCCGAGAGGGCGATCGGCTCGGCCGCCGCCGTCCTGGTCGTGGTCGACGCCACGGTCGGGGTAACCGAGGAGGACGCCCGAGTGGCCGGGTTGGCTCGCCGGGCGGGCCGGCCTGTCCTGGTGGTGGCCAACAAGGTGGACGGCGAAAGCCGCGACGCCGACGCCTGGGCCTTCAGCCGGCTCGGCCTGGGAGACCCTCACCCGGTGAGCGCCCTGCACGGCAGGGGGACCGGCGACCTGCTCGACGCCCTGGTGGCCCTGCTGCCGCCGGCCGAGAGCTCACCGCCGGGGGACGACCCAGGGCGCCACGGCGGCCGGGCGCCCGGCGCCGGCGGAGGGGCCGGCCCGGCGGACGGCCCGGCGGACGGC
>JBOGGP010000156.1:0-6099 GCA_050744105.1 Acidimicrobiales bacterium | reverse complement strand
CGCTCGTCGAGGCCCACATCAGCACCGGTGCCGCCGCTGCGGCGGGAACCAGCCAGGACACGCTCCCGGCGAGCGGACGGGGAGAGGAGAGGTCCATGGGCTCGCCCAGGTGCTCCTCGGAGAACCGCCAGGACGGCACCGGCCCATCCGGGCCGGATAGGACCGTCACCGCCACCCGGCAACAGGTGGCTCCGAAGCCGGTGCTCGTCGAAAGTGACAGATGAGACAGATTTCGGAACGGGACTCGTGGCCGGCGTCAGGCGTCGCTGGCCAGGCGTACCCCTGTCATGGCCCAGCTGGCCGAGGGCGGGAAGAAGTTGCGGTAGGTCAAGCGGCTGTGGCCCGCCGGGGTGATAGCCGCGCTGCCTCGCAACACCTGCTGGCCGACCATGAACTTTCCGTTGTACTCCCCCACCACTCCGGGGTTGGCCACGAAGCGGGGATAGGCCGTGTAGGCGCTGGACGTCCACTGCCAGGCGTGGCCGAAGTACTGGCTGCCGGCGGTGGAGCCGGCCGCGGCCACCTCCCACTCCACCTCCGTCGGCAGGCGGGCCCCCGCCCAGCGGGCGTAGGCGTCCGCCTCGTAGTAGCTGAGATGGATGACCGGCTCGTCTCTTCGCATGGGACGCAGGCCGCCATACCCGAACACCGACCATCCACCGTTGCCGGACGGCTCCCAGTAGAGGGGGGCGGACTGGCCTCGGGCCTGGACGTGAGACCAACCGTCCGACAGCCACAGCTCGGGCCGCCGGTAGCCGCCGGCGGCGACGAAGTCGGCCCACTCTCCCGCCGTCACCAGCCGGTCAGCCATTGCGAACGGCTCCGTCCACGTCCCATGCCGGGGCCGCTCGTTGTCGAAGCAGAAGCCCTCGTCGAAGGACAGGCCGTCCCCGACGTGGCCCACCTCGACCATCCCCCCGTCGTGAGCGACCCAGCCCAGCTTCGGGATGGGCGAGGGCCGGGGCGTCAACATCGCCGCCTCCGACTCGGTGCAGTAGGCCGGGTGCCAGGGGCTTCGGGACAGCACGTGGAGGGCGTCCATCAGCAGCAGCTCCTGGTGCTGCTGCTCGTGGTGCAGGCCCAGCTCGACCCGACCGGCGACCTCCCGGTCGTCACCGGCTGAGCCCAGCAGGTCCTCCATCGCCCGGTCGACGAAGAGGCGGTAGCCGGTCACCTGGTCGACGCCGGGGCGGGTTATCAGACCCCGCTCGGCCCGTGGGTGGCGGGGGCCGGCTCCCTCGTAGTACGAGTTGAAGAGGTACATGAAGGCGGGGTCGAACACGCGGTAGCCGTGGTCGAAGGGACCGAGCACGAACTGCTCGAAGAACCAGGTCACATGGGCCCGGTGCCACTTGGTGGGGCTGACGTCGGGCATGGACTGCACGGTCTGGTCCTCGGCCGAGAGGCCTGAGGCCAGCGCCTCGGTCACGGCGCGGACACGCTGGTAACCCCTCGCCGTGGGCTCGGGGGCACCGGCCGCCCACTGCGCAACCGTCCCGATGGCCGTCATGCCGGGTCCCGGCGGGCCAACGTCACCGCGAAGTCCCGGTCTCGATCGGTCCACCAGGCCTCGACGGCGAAGCCGGCGCCGGACAGCTCAGCACGGATGCCTTCGGGCCGGAACTTGGCGCTGATCTCGGTGATGATGGGCTCCCCGGCATCTACGTCGACCTCGAGTCCAAGGGCGGGGATGTCCACCCGCTGGCTCCTCGACGGCCGCAGCCGCATCTCGATCCACTCCCGGCCGGCGTCCCAGCGGGCCACGTGGTCGAATGCCGCCGGGTTGAAGTTGGCGCCGAGCTCGGTGTTGAGCACCGAGAGAACGTTGCGGTTGAACGCCGCGGTTGCTCCGGCGGCGTCGTCGTAGGCAGCGACCAGGCGCCGGGGATCCTTCACCAGGTCGGTGCCGACGAGGAACCACTCCCCGGCCGAGAGCATCCCAGCCAGGCTGGTCAGGAAGCGGTGCCTGGCGGCGGGGTCGAGATTGCCGATCGTGCCCCCGAGGAACATGACCAGGCGGTCCTGGCCGTCTGGGATGCGGTCCAGCTGGAGCTCGAAGTCGGCGACCACTCCCTCCAGCTCGAGCTCGCGGTACCGCCCAGCGAGCCCGGCCAGGGCCTGGCGGAGGGTGGGCTCGGCCACGTCGACGCCGACGAAGCGCTCCAGGCGCCCGATACGGTCGAGGGCGTCGAGCACCGGCACGGTCTTCTCCGAGGTGCCCGATCCCAGGTCCACCACAGCACGAGCATTGGCGATGACGGCGATCTGCCGGGCTCGCTCGGCCAGGATGGCCCGTTCGGCGCGGGTGGGATAGTACTCGGGCAGGTCGCAGATCTCCTCGAAGAGAGAGCAGCCCACCGGGTCGTACAGCCACTTGGACGGGACCTGCTTGGGTGTCGCCGTGAGGCCCCGACGCACGTCGTCGGCCAGCCGGCTCGAATGATCCTCGGGGCTCAAATGCACCTGGATGGGCGGGGACGCGGTGGGGGCCATGGGCGCTCCTTCGTCGGGCGCTCACCGCCCATCGGTTTGAGGGTACCCACCTCGGCCAGCAAGCAAGCCCCAGGGCCCGGTTTTCACCAGAAATTCAGAAGCCGGTGGTCAGGCTACGCTCACCTCGGAGTCCAGGTAGACGTCCTGGACGGCGTGGAGCCCTACCCCACGGCGGATCCGCCGCAGCTTCTTGCCGGTCGCTTACGGTTGGGCAGATGTCTGCACCGGTCCGGCTGGTCGCCACTGATCTGGACGGGACCCTCCTCGGGGCCGGCGGGCGGGTGGGCCGGCGGACCCGAGACGCCCTCCACGCCGCTCGGGACGCCGGCGTCTTGGTCGTGCCGGTCACCGGTCGCCCTCCCGAGGGCATGTGGCCGGTCATCACCGGCTGCGCACTCGGCCCTCTCGGCGTGTGCTCCAACGGCGCCGTCCTGGTCGACGTCGAGGCTCGAGCCGTGCTGGAGGTGGTCCGGATCGGCGCCGAGGTGGCCAGCCGTCTGGTCGGCGTCCTGCGCCAGGTGGTGCCGGGGATACTCCTGGCGTCGGACAACCTGGACGGATTCGTCTACGAGCGCGGCTTCTTCCCAGGGCCGGTGGACTGGGAGGACAGGCTCACCGAGGTCGACGACATCGCGCCGGCAACGCTGGGCGGCTGCGTCAAGCTGGTGGCCCGCCGGGCGGGCTGGTCTGCCCCCGACCTGGTTGCCACCCTCCAGTCCGAGCTGGCCGAGGAGGCACACGTGACCACCTCGGGCCTCGACTGGGTGGACGTCGGCCTGCTCGGGATAACCAAGGCCTACGCCCTGGACCGGCTCTGCGACCGCTTGGAGGTGTCAGTGGCCGAGGTGGTGGCCGTCGGGGACAACCACAACGACCTTCCCGTGCTGGGCTGGGCCGGCACCGCCATGGCCCCGGCCAACGCCATCCCCGAGGTGCTGGCCATGGTCGACCGCGTCCTGCCGGCCAACACCGACGACGGCGTGGCTGTGCTCCTCGAGGAGCTGGCCGGTCGAAGAGCTTGACCGGCGGTTGGTCGGGGCCAGCCCCGACGCTGACCGGGCGGCCCTCGGCCTCCTGGGCGGCACCGGCGTCCTCGAGGTAGCGGTGGTGGACAGGACGCAGGCCTGTGCCGGCGCCGCCTCGGGGCTACCTGGAGACCTCAGAAGGGGTAGCCGGTGGTGGACAGGACGCAGGCCTGTGCCGGGGGGGGGCGGGTCACCGTTCCCGATCCGCCGCCGTCTCCAGGGCGGCGGCGGCCCCGAGCAGGGCCCGCCGGGTCCGGGCCCGGGCGGAAGCGGTCACCACCGAGTCGGCCACCACCTCGGTGCGCGACTGAGTCGAACCCGCCACTTTGAAGAAGCGGCGGCGCACCCGTCCCACCACCACGACTTCCTGCCCGGTGCCCCAGCCGGCGGCGGCGGCCGGCCCGTCGAACCAGGCTACCGGCACCGCCTCCGCCGGCCCGTCGGCACGCGGCACCGTCACCTCCAGGGCGAGCAAGCGGGTCCCTGACGGCAGCAGCCGCTGCTCCACGGGGCGAGCCAGCCAGCCCTCGATGGCCACCACATTTGTCATCGGTCCTCCTCGGCGTTGGTCTACCAGGGGCTGGTCCCTTGGCAGGGGTCCACCCGGGCGAGGCCGGGCGAAGATTAGGAGGGGAGGGCAGTTGGTGCAGGCCGCACTGTAGTGGTGGCCTGTGACCGTTGCCGGCGACCGACCTGCCGAAGCTCTATGCGAGTGCCCGCTGGCGCCGGCGGGCGTCGTAGGCGTCGGGGTCGGCGCGCCGGATCCGGCCGAACATCTCGCGGGCCCGGGGCACGTCGCCGGCTCGCTCGTAGAGATCGGCCAGGACGTACCACTGGCGCAGGTGGCGGTCCTCCGGGCGGCGCAGGTGCCGGTCGGCTCGTTCAAGCAGGGCGATGGCCCCTGCCAGCTGGCCCCGGTCGGCCAGGCACCCGGCTGCCACTATCCGACCCTCGGCCACCGCGTCGGCGCCCGGGGAGGCGGCACGCAGCTCGTCCCACAGCCTGTCGGCGGCGTCGAAACGGCGCAGGGCCCGGTAGCAGTCGGCTAGGACCGGGTGCTGGTCGTAGGCTCCCGACGCAGCCCGGTAGCTCTCCAGCTGCCTGGCCGCCGCCCCCCACTGGCCCATCCGGTACAGCACCAGGCCGTACAGCTCGCGGACGGCCGGCGAGCCCGGGGCCTCCACCGCCAGGGGGCGGAGCAGCCGGCGGGCATCCTGGAACCGCCCGCGCTCGTAGGCGTGGGTGGCGTCAGCCAGGTGCGACGCCAGCTTTGCCGCTCTCTTGGCCCCCGCGGTCGACGTCAGCTCGTCGAGGACCGGGCGGGGCACGCTGAAGCGGTGGGACTCCGACGCCGCCGTTCGGGCCCGGAACGCCAGACCCTGGCCGGGGCCCTCCCTTACCCGTGATCGCCGGGGCTGGTGGTCGGGGGACGGTGCCGCCCCACGCCTGGCAGAGGGACCCACCTCGACCCAGCCCTGGTCCGGCTGCCAGGGGACCTCCGGCGCCGGGCGCCGCCCCGGGAGACGGTCACGGTCCCCCGCCGAAGCAGGGGCCTCCAGCCTGGACAGCGCGGCCGCCCCCCGGCGGGCGACGTTGCCCCATCGCCGGGTCGGATCCACCGCCTTGGCCCCGCCCCCCCGCCTGCTCCGCTCGCCCGACACCGGGGCCCGTCTGGCCCCGGAGTCGGGTGGCCTGGTGCCGCTCCTGGCGGTGCCGCCCGCGGCGCCACGCCCGCGAAGCGGTGCCGAGGCCATGGGTGTGATCATACCGCGCTGTGCTCAGACGGCGCTGTGCTCAGACCGCCCTGACGCCTTGGGTCGGCGATGGGTGCCACGACAACACGACAACAGCCCCTTGCCGGCTTCGGCGAGGGGCTGTTGGAAAGGCGAGGCTTCCGGCGGCGTCCTACTCTCCCAGGGGGCAACCCCCCAAGTACCATCGGCGCTGGCGGGCTTAACTTCCGTGTTCGGGAAGGGAACGGGTGTGACTCCGCCGCTATGGCCACCGGAAAATCTGCTCACACGCTCAGGACGACCGCGGCGCGGTCGGCCCCCTGTGAGACTTCAATAGCGAGCACGAGTGGATGTGTCCCAAGCCCTCGGCCGATTAGTACCGGTCGGCTGAACACATTGCTGTGCGTACACCTCCGGCCTATCAACGTGGTCGTCTACCACGGGCCTTACCAGGTTAACCCTGTGGGAAATCTCATCTTGGAACGAGCTTCGCACTTAGATGCTTTCAGCGCTTATCCCTTCCGCAGGTAGCCAACCAGCAGTGCCCTTGGCAGGACAACTGGCACACCAGAGCTGCGTCCGTCCCGGTCCTCTCGTACTAGGGACAGCCTTCCTCAGATTTCCTACGGCTGCACCGGATAGGGACCGAACTGTCTCACGACGTTCTAAACCCAGCTCGCGTACCGCTTTAATGGGCGAACAGCCCAACCCTTGGGACCTACTTCAGCCCCAGGATGCGACGAGCCGACATCGAGGTGCCAAACCTTCCCGTCGATATGGACTCTTGGGGAAGATGAGCCTGTTATCCCCGGGGTACCTTTTATCCGTTGAGCGACGGCGCTTCCACA
>JBOGGP010000155.1:0-6172 GCA_050744105.1 Acidimicrobiales bacterium | reverse complement strand
GCGCGGGGCTGGCCGGCGCGGGGCTGGCCGGCGCGGGGCTGGCCGGCGCGGGGCTGGAAGGTGAACACCGACACCAGCCCGGCCAGGTCGGTGGCGCCCAACCCGTCGAGGACGCCCCGCTCGGCGCATTCGACGACCACCAGGTCACACTCGTGGTACAGCCCGGCCAGGCTCTCGCCGGCGGCGCTGAGGGCCCACCCGGCGACGTACCCCCAGTCACCGAGCAGCCCGAGGACCCGGTCGAACTGGAGGGCCAGCGACTCCCCGGCGGCGTCGATCCGGCGGACCAGGCTCTCGGCCTCACCGGCCAGGCGAGCCGCCTGCGCCGCCGCGGACCGGCCCGCCCCGTCCGGGCCCGGTCGGGCCGCCCCGGCCTCGGCCTCCTCCAGCGCCGACCGGGTGCGCTCCAGGCGGGCGGCGAGCACCACCGCGGCGCGCTCGGTGCGGTACTGGGCGAAGGACAGGTTGAGCAGGTGGCCCGCCGTCTCCGGGCTATAGCGGCGGACCAGGTTGGCGGCCATGTTGTAGGTGGGACGGAAGCTGGACGCCAGGGCCCCGCTGCCGCCCCCGACGAGGGCGGCCACCTGGTCGAAACCCACCCACGGCGACCACAGCACCACGGCGTGGCCCACCTCGTCGATCCCCCGGCGCCCGGCCCGTCCGGTCAGCTGGGTGTACTCCCCTGGCGTCAGGAGCTGGTGGCGCTCGCCGCTCCACTTGGTCAGGTTTTCGATCACCACCGAGCGAGCCGGCATGTTGATGCCGAGCGAGAGGGTCTCGGTGGCAAAGACCACCTTGACCAGGCCAGCCTCGAAGCAGGCCTCGACCGCCTCCTTGAACGGCGGGACCATGCCGGCGTGGTGGGCGGCGTAGCCCGCCTCCAGGCCGCCCAGCCAGTCCTGGTAGCCAAGCACGGCCAGGTCGGCGGGGGCGAGGACGCCCACCTTGGCCCCCACCACGGCTCGGATCCGGTGCCGCTCGGCGGCGTCGGTCAGCCGTCGCCCCTCCCACCGGCATCGCCGGGCGGCGTCCTCGCAGGCGTCCCGGCTGAAGAGGAAGTAGATGGCCGGGAGCATCCCGGCGCCGTCGAGCACCTCGACCACCTCGCCACGGCGGGGCCGGTACAGCCGCCCGTCCCGCCGGCCCCGCGGGTGGCCGCCCCCTCCCCGCCCCAGGTCCCCGACCCCCTCCGGGTTGGGACGCCCGTTGACCATCACCGGCAGCAGGGCGGGCCGGGTGCCACGGCGGCCCACCATGTAGAGGTCGTGCAGCTGGACCGGCCGGCGGTCCTCGACGATCGCCTCGGTCGTCCCCCGCACGGTGCCGATCCAGTCGGCCAGCTCGGCGGCGTTGGACACCGTCGCCGACAGGCACACCAGGTCGACCGCCGCCGGGAGGTGGATGACCACCTCCTCCCACACCGCCCCCCGGTAGGCATCCTGGAGGTAGTGCACCTCGTCGAGGACCACGTAGCCCAGACCGTCGAGGAGACCCGACGAGGCGTAGATCATGTTGCGCAGGACCTCGGTGGTCATCACCACCACGGCGGCGCCAGGGTTGACCGAGCTGTCGCCGGTGAGCAGGCCGACCGCGGACGGGCCGAAACGACTGGCCAGCTCGGCGTACTTCTGGTTGGAGAGCGCCTTCAGCGGCGTGGTGTAAAAGGCCTTGTGGCCGGCGGCCAGGGCTGTGGCCGCCGCATAGGTGGCCACGACCGTCTTGCCCGACCCGGTGGGAGCGGCCACCACCACGCTGTGCCCGGCGTCGAGGGCGTCGAGGGCCGCCAGCTGGAACCGGTCGAGGTCGAAGCCCAAGCCGGCAACGAAGCTGCGGCGCGACCCGAGCGACCCACCAGGGGCTACGGCCCCCTCCGAGGTCCCCGGGCTGTCGGCCAGCCCACTACTTGCCGAGGATACGGCCCACGCCGATGGAGGCCTCGTAGAAGACGTACATCGGGACGGCCATGGCCATGAAGGAGAAGGGGTCGCTGCTCGGTGTGACCACGGCGGCCACGGCGGCGATGACGATGATCGCCACCCGCCTCCACTTACGCCACCTGGCGCTGGGCACCACGCCGGCGATCATCAGGAACATCACCACGACCGGGTACAGGAAGGCCAGACCGAAGATCAGGCACATCAGCGCGTACAGGTTGACATAGCTCGACGCGCTGACCAGCGGGGCCACGCTGGTGCCGCTGACCGAGATCAGCCAGCCGATGGCCTTGGGAAAGACCAGCACGGCGGCGGCCACGCCCATGGCGAAGAGCACTGCGGCTGACGCCACAAAGGGAACGATGTAACGCTTTTCGTTTTTGTGAAGCCCGGGGGTGATGAAACGCCACAGCTCCCAGAGGACCACCGGCGTGGCCAGGGCGATGCCCACGTAGGCGGAGATCTTGAGCCGGGTGGTGAAGCCCTCGGCTAGGGCAGTGATGACCAACTGGCCGTGAGTGAGGTCCAGGCGGGGGTGGGTCTTGAGGAGCTGGGCGTACGGCTCGGCCATGAAGTGCAGGAGCGGGTTGTAGAGGAACCAGGCGACGATGCCACCGACGACGATGGCCAGGATCGACACGATCAGCCGCCGGCGCAGCTCCGAGAGGTGCTCGAAGAGGCTCATCTGGCCTCCGTCGGGCTCGGGGTGGCCGGCGGCGCCCGCCCCCGAGGTCTCGTCTACCAGCGCCATGTCACGGCTGCGGACGGCACGACTGCGGTCATCTCGGGGATCACCATTTCAGGGATCAATTGAGGGAGGGGTCGTCGGGCGGGGCGGGCGCCACCGGCGGCATGGCCGCCTCGGGCCCGGTGGCGAGCTGCGCGCCCTGCCCCCCGGCCACCGGCAGGGTGAACGCCTCGGTCAGGTTGCGGGTCGCCGCCCCGAGCGGGTTGCGGATGGCCGATCCGATCTGACCCACGTCGCGCAGGGAGTCCCGCAGCCCGTCCAGTCCCAGGTCCCCCACGGCACCCTTGAGGGCGTCGCGTGGCTCGGCCAGGGTGTCGCGGACCTCGGCCTGGAAGGTCCCTGACAGGCGCCTCAGGTTGGCCACCAGCCGGCCCAGCCCCCGGGCCGCCTCGGGCAGCCGATTGGGGCCGAGGACGAGCAGGGCGATGAGCAGCAGCAGCAGCACCTTCTCCGGGCTGAGGTTCAGCACCCCCCGATGCTACCCGGTGGCCCGTCCTTGGGATCGTCGGCGGGACCTGGATCGTCGGCGGGATCGTCGTGGCCACGGTGATCGCCGGTGGCCCGGTGCTCGTCGGCACCCCGGTGCTCGTCGCTACGGTGGACGGCGACGGCCGCCCGCTGGCCGCGGACCAGCTCCGCCAGCCGGCGGGTGGCCTGCTCCTCGGCGCCGGCCAGCCGGGACAGGCCGGCCAGCGCCAGGGTGGCGGCCCCGGCCCAGCCCAGGGGGGCCAACCACCACAGGCTCACCGCGTGCCGGGATTCATTCCGGCGCTCAGCTGGTCAGGCACCCATGCTGGTCAGGCACCCATGCTGGTCAGGCACCCATGCTGGTCAGGCACCCATGCTGGTCAGGCACCCATGCTGGTCAGGCACTGGGCGATCCAGTCGTCGTGCTGCATGTCGAAGTGGAAGCCGAGCAGCTCGTCGTAGCTGATGGGCGGACCGTGGCGCTCCTCGGCCAGCTCGGCCGGCCACGACCACACGATCCGGCGCACTCCCGCCGCCACCAGGAGGTCGGCCACCCGCGGGGCCGCCTCCCGGGTGACAGGCTGGGCGCAACCCGGGCAGACGAAGCTGTAGAAGATCTCCTCCGTCGAGGAGCAGACCTGCACCTGCACCTCGACGGGCGTCAGCTCCACGTCCCCACAGGTCTCGCAGTTGGCGCGGATGGTCGCCATGATGCTCACCTCCTACCATTCCCTCGACTCTTTCCCCTCAATTGTCGGCTAGTCCACCTGCCCACTGAAGAACCCTCGTCACGGTCACTCAGAACATGCTGAGGGGGGGCCAGATGCGCACGAACGTCTTGCCGACGATCGTGGAGGCGGGGATGTCGCCGATGAAGCGGGAGTCCTCCGAGTTGGTGCGGTTGTCGCCCATGACGAAGTACTCGCCCTGGGCCACGGTGTCGGGCCCGAAGGCACTGGTGACCCCCTGGTCGACTGCGGGCAACCAGTGCTCGTCGAGCTTCCTGCCGTCGATGTAGACGTAGCCCCCGCGGCCCGAGACACGGTCGCCGGGCAGACCTATGACCCTCTTGATGAGGTCGTCGGTGGCCCCCGGCGAGTGGTCGGTCGGGGGCTTCTTGAACACGATCACGTCGCCCCGGTTGACGCTGTACAGCGCCTTGGTGACGAGCACCCTGTCCCCGGGTTTGAGGGTGGGCGCCATCGATCCGGTCGGGATGTAGAACGCCTGGACGAGGAACGTCTTGACCACCAGGGTGACCAGGACGGTGGCCACGATGATGACGAACCACTCGAACAGGGCCTTGCTGCCACGGCGCCGGCGATCGGCGGCCGGGGGTGGGGGGGGCGAGGCAGGAACGGCCGGCGACCCGCCGGGCGACTGGCCGGCGGGCACGTCGGTGACCCAGCGGGGATCGGTGAAAGCGGGGTCGGCCACGGGACGACCCTAATAGGCAGCCCTGGTGCGAGGGGATCACCGGGTCGCTCGCCGGCCGTAGCGGGCGAGGATCCGGGAGGCGGCGGCGGCCCCCCCCTCCCCCTCCACCACCCGGGCCCCGGGGCCGGCCCGCAGCAGCAGCCTCTCCAGCCAGGGTCGCTGGCTGGTGCGCAGCCGCACCCTCAGGACCCCGCCTCCCCGGTCGCAGACGCCCTCGTTGGGGTACTGGTCGGCCACCCAGTGGGCGGAGGGTTCGAGGTCGACGACGACGAGCGGGTCGTCGGGGCCAGGGCTGTACACCTTGGATACCGGCGGCGCCGGCGGGGGCTGGTCGGCGGCCTCCTCCAGCACGGTGGCGCCGGCCATGCGGTCGACCCGGAACAGGCGCTCGCCGCCCGCCGCCGAGCACCACGCCGACAGGTACCACTGGCCGTCGGCGTTGAACACCCGCCAGGGGTGGACCCGCCGGACGCTCCTGCCGTCGCGGCCGAAGGAGTAGTAGTCGATCTCCACCTGCCGGCCCGCCGCCGCCCCCCGCCGGACGGCGTCGAGCACCGCTGGGGCGACCGGGCCCAGGTCGACGTCGACGGCGTCGTCGTGGCCCACCCCGACCACCGCCTCGAGCTTGCCCACGGCCCGCCCGAGGGCGCCGTCGGGGTCGGCTCCGGGGGTCGCCAGCAGGGCGGCGCCGGCCCCGAGCAGAGCCAGGGCCTCGGGGCCGGTCAGGCGCAGCGGCCGGCGGAACCACTCGGCGAAGCGGATCCACACCCGACCCCCGTCCACGTCCACCTCGATGAGCGTGTCAGGCGTGAAGGGATGGACCCCGCACAGGAACAGCAGGTCGAGGTCGGCCAGCAGGTCGGGCTCGGAGACGCCGAAGCGCCGGCACACCTCGGCCAGCGGGGGGCCGTCGTGGGCGGCCACCCACGGGACGATGGCGAGCAGGCGCCCGAGGCGTTCGGCGGCGGCCGGCCGGCTCATCGGTCCGTCATGGCGCTCAGCCAGGCGACGAAGTCGTCGCGCAGCTCCGGCGGCCCGACAACCTCGGCATGGTCCAGGAAGCCGAGGAGAAAGGAGCGGAACCCCGCTCGGTTGGTGACCCCGAGAGCGAATCGGGCCGAGCCGTCGGGGCGCCTCTCCACCACGGCGGAAGCCCCGAGCGCCCCGAGCGCCCACCCGGCCTGGTCGGCGTCGACCACCACGTCGGCCACCACCTCGGGCTCGTCTCCCATGCGCCAGGGTGGCGGGGGCCCGGCAACGCTCGCCGGGCGGCTGAAGGCGCCTGTCGGCCCGATGACATCGACCTCCCCCTCCACCCGGTCCAGGCGGAACGTGCGTTCCTGGTCCCGCCCGTGGTCCCACCCAGCCAGGTACCACTGGCCCCGACGGAACGACAGGTGCCACGGGTCGACCCGCCTCCGGCCCCCCCGGTAGCCGAAGTGCACCGACTGGCGGGCCACCACCGCCCCGAAGACGGTGGCCACCCGGCCGTCGGTGGGCAGGGCCGTGGTGGGCGGGGCGGGGGTGGGCACGGCGGGGGTGGGCGGGGCCGTGGTGGGCGGGGCGGGGGTGGGGGGAGCCGATC
>JBOGGP010000154.1:0-6236 GCA_050744105.1 Acidimicrobiales bacterium | reverse complement strand
CACGGTGTACTCGTCGAGGCACAGGTCGGTGACGACCACCACGTCGTCGCCCACCTCGCGGGCCAGCTCGCCCAGTGCCACCTGGACGATCCCGCCGGGGTCCCACGCCCCGCTGCCCTCGGCGTCCTTGGCCGCCGGCACCCCGAAGAGCATTATCGCCGGCACACCCAGCTCTCGCAGCCTGGCTGCCTCCTTGGCCAGCGACTCGACGCTGTGCTGGACGACCCCGGGCAGGGAGGGGACCGGCCGGGGAGCGCTGATGCCCTCTCGGACGAACAGGGGCGCCACCAGGTCGTCGACCGACAGCCGGGTCTCGGCGACCAGCCTGCGCAGCGCCGGCGTCCGGCGCAGCCGGCGCATACGGGTGTCGGGAAAGGCCATCTACCTGGGGTCCTCTCTGGGCGCTGGTGGGGGCTGGGAAGGTCCTCACCCGTGGCCGTCACGCGTGGCCCTCACGCGTGGCCCTCACGCTACCGCCGGGCAGTGATGCCCCCCTCCGGCCGGCGGGTGTAGCTTTTGGGCCAGGACAGGTCGGCGGCACGCCCTTGGCGCCGGGCTTCGGTCACCGCCGGGAGATCGCAACCCGCCGTCGTGGTGGCCGCCCGAGGAAGCGGAGGGCACCCCTGATAAAGCACAACCGGTCCGTCCCGCCGGCCACCGTCGTGCCGGTCCTGGTCTATCCCGACGTGAGAGCGGCCGTGGCCTGGCTGACCACGACGTTCGGCTTCGTCGAGCGGACCCGGATCGGCGAGAGCCACCGGGCCCAGATGAGCATCGGCCGGGACGGGGGGATGATCGTGGCCGACGTCCGGGGCGAGCAGCGGCCTCCCGAGGAGGGCCACCGGACCCACGTGATCCGGGTCCGGGTAGCCGACGTCGACGCCCACTACGAGCGGGCCCGGGCGGCGGGGGCCCGGGTGCTCGATCCACCGACCGACCGGCAGTACGGGGAGCGGGACTGCGCCCTGGAGGACCTGGGCGGCCACCACTGGCAGTTCTGCCAGACGGTGCGGGACGTGGCGCCCGAGGAGTACGGCTGCCAGACGGTGGCGCCGTGGCCGGATCAGCCGTCCGCGAGCTCGACCGAGGCGTAGCACCGCCTGCCCGCTCGACCACGGGCGCACACCGACCAGGGGCGGCAAAACCGATTGCCGCTCCGGCGGCAGCGGAGCACAATGTCGACCATGCCGGGGGGGCGGGGCGAGCGGCGCTCCCTCCTCGGCCTCCTGCCCGATGCCAGCCGGGCCCTGACCGTGGCGCTGGTGGTCGTCACCGCGGCGACGGCTCTGGCCGGCCCCGCGTTCACCCTCGTGACCGGCCTCCTCGTCGGTTCGATCCCGGCTGCGGTGGGGCGCGGGTGGGCGTCGCCGGCCGGTCACCGGGTGCTGTGGGCGCTGGCCCTGGCCACCGGGCTCTTCGTCGTCAGCCGCCTTCTGGGCCCTCTCCAGCTGGCCATGGGCAACCGGGCGGTGCGCCGGATCGACGAGATGCTCACGTTGCGGATGATGGCGGCGGTGCTGGCCCCCCGGGGCCTGGCCCACCTGGAGGATCCGAAGGTGGCCGACGCCATCGACAACGGCCTGGGGGCGCTCACCGGCACCACCCCGGGCATGGCGGTCAACTCGGTCCTGGCCCAGTGGGGTCGGCGGGCCACCGGCGTGGCGTCCCTGGCCCTGGTGGCCGGCTACCGGTGGTGGCTGGCGGGGATCCTCCTCGGGGCCCACGTGGTCGCCTACCGGCGGCGGGCGTGGCACTGGCACCAGGTCACCAACGTCATCTTCGGCCACGCCAACCTCCTGCGACGGTCGTGGTACCTGATGCGGGTGGCCACCGAGGGGCCGTGCGCCAAGGAGACCCGGGTGTTCTCCCTCGCCGGCTGGCTGGTCGGGCGCTACGGCGACGCCTTCGACGAGGTCATGACCGAGGTGTGGCGCAACCGCCAGGGCGGCGCTCTGGGCGCCGTGGCGGTCACCGCCGGGATGCTGGTCGCCGAGACCGGCGCCGTCGCCCTGGTCGCCGTAGACGGCCTGCACCACGTGGTCGGGCTGGCAACCGTGGTGGTGGTGACCCAGGCCGTGATCGGCGCCGCCGCCCTCAGCCAGGTCCAAGGCGGCGACATCTCCGCCGCCGAGGGCTCCGCCGCCCTCCGTGCCCTGGTCGACGTGGAATCGCGCCTGCCATCGCCTCCCGCCGGGCCGGCCGGCGACCTCCCCCCGCCGGCGAGGCGGCCGGCGGCCGGGTTGCCGCGCCGGTCGGTCTGCTTCGAGGGCGTCTGGTTCCGCTATCCCGGGAGCGACGAGGTGGTGCTGCGAGCACTGGACCTGGAGATCGAGGCGGGCCGGTCGCTGGCCATCGTCGGCTGCAACGGCGCCGGCAAGACCACCTTGGTCAAGCTCCTGGCCGGCCTTTACCAGCCGAGCGCCGGTCGGATCCTCGTCGACGGCACGGAGCTGGGCCTGTTCGACCATGCCGGCTGGCAGCGGCAGGTGGCCGCCATCTTCCAGGATTTCGTCGCCTACCACCTCTCGGCCCACGACAACGTCGCCCTGGGGGCCCTGCACCGGGGCGGCGACCGGGCCGCGGTGCGGGAGGCGGCGGAGCGGGCCGGCGCCGCCGCCGCCGTCGAGCGGCTGGCCGAGGGTTGGGACACCGTGCTGTCCCGCCAGTTCCGGGGCGGCTGCGAGCTGTCGGGAGGTGAGTGGCAGCGCCTCGCCCTGGCCCGAGCCCTGTTCGCCCTGGGCGGCGGCGCCCGGCTCCTGGTGCTCGACGAGCCCACCGCTGCCCTCGACGTCAAGGGCGAGTCCGAGGTCTACGCCCGGTTCCTGGAGATGACCCAGGGGGTCACCACCGTGGTCATCTCCCACCGCTTCTCCACCGTGCGCCGGGCTGACCGCATAGTGGTGCTCGACGGCGGGCGGTTGGTCGAGGACGGGAGCCACGACAGACTGGTGGCAGCGTCGGGGCTCTACGCCGAGATGTACCGGGCCCAGGCAGCCCACTTCTGGGACAGCCCCCGGCGACCGGGTCGGTCCGGCCCTGAACCATGACCGCACCCGTCGAGATGGCTCTGGGGCCCCGGGAGGCGATGGCCAGCCTGGCCGAGATGGTGCGCATCTCCTGGGCGGCGGACCGGATGCGCTCGGTCGGGTCGGCCCTGACCGCCGGCGCGCTCCCGGTGACCCGCACCTTCCGAGCCGTCGGCCTCGGACTGCTGACCGAGGGGGTGGTGACGGGCCGCCGCCCGGCCCTGGCCGCCGGCGTGGCCGTCCTGGTCGGGCTGAGCGCCCTGGGCCGGATGCTCGACTGGTCGTCGCTGACCCTGATCATGCGCCTGCGGGAGCAGACCATCAAGGTCGTCGACCAGCAGGTGATGCGCATGGTGGCCGGGATCCCCGGCCTGGAGCACCACGAGCGGCCGGCCTACGCCGACCAGCTGGCGCTGCTGCGGGCCGACCGCGGCTACCTGGTCAACCCGTTCATGGCCATCAGCCGCACCCTGGGTGCAGCCGTCCAGGTCGTCGCCACCGTCGCCGTGCTGGCCGGCCTGGACCCGGTGCTGGCCCTGCTTCCCGTCGTGGGCCTCCCCTCCCTGCTGGCCGGCACGTCGGCGGCCCGGGCCCAGGACCGCCTGCGCCGGGCCCAGGCCGAGGACAACCGCCTCCTCTGGCACCTGAGGGAGCTGGCCACCACCAAGGGGGCGGCCAAGGAGGTGCGGATATTCGACCTCGGGCCCGAGCTGCTGGCCCGCCACCGGGAGGAATTCTCCAGGCTCGAACGAGCCTGGGTGGCCAACGACGTGAGGACCACGCTCGTCCAGGCCGCCGGCTGGACGATCTTCGCCCTCGGCTACATGGGTGGCCTGGCCCTGGTGGCAGCCAGGGTCCTCGGCCACCACCTGGCTATCGGCGACGTGGTCGTGGTGGTCAGCCTGGGCGCCCAGCTCAACGGCCAGCTGGCCGAGCTGGCCCAGATGCGGGACTGGCTGTCCCGGACCGTCCAGGCCATGGGCCGCTACCGCTGGCTGGCCGGCTATTCGGCCCGGGCCGAGGCGACGCTGCCCTCGGGGGGGCCACTCCCAGGCCCGGGCCCCGCCCGGGGACCCGCCTCCCCGGTGCCCGACGGGCTACGGGCCGGGATCGCCCTCAAGGGTGTGTCGTTCACCTACCCGGGGACCGAGATGGCCGTGCTGCGGGACCTCGACTTCAACCTGGCGGCGGGCCAGACGGTGGCCATCGTGGGGGCCAACGGGGCCGGCAAGACCACCCTGGCCAAGCTGCTGTGCCGCTTCTACGAACCGACGGCCGGCCGGATCGAGCTGGACGGGCGGGACCTGGCCGCCATGGCGCCGGCTCTGTGGCGGGAGAGGATCTCGGCCTGCTTCCAGGACTTCGCCAGGCTGGAGCTGACCGCCGGGGAGTCGGTGGGCGTGGGCCGCCTGGAGGCCATCGCCGACCGGGCCGCCGTGGGCCGGGCCCTGGACCGGGCCGGCGCCGGCGACCTGGCCGCCCGCCTGCCCGCCGGCCTGGGCACCCAGCTGGGCCGGGAGTGGGAGGGTGGGGTCGAGCTGTCCGTCGGGCAGTGGCAGAAGGTGGCACTGGGGCGGGCCATGATGCGCCCCAACCCCCTGCTCCTGGTGCTCGACGAGCCCACCGCCAGCCTCGACGCCCCCAGCGAGCAGGCCCTCTTCGAACGGTGGGGATCGGCTGCCCGCCAGGCCGCGGTGGCGAGCGGGGCGGTCACCGTGGTGGTCAGCCACCGCTTCTCGACGGTCCGGCGGGCCGACCTGATCCTGGTCATGGACGGGGGCGGGGTGGCCGAAGCCGGCACCCACGGCCAGCTCATGGACGCCGGCGGGCTCTACGCCGAGCTGTACTCCCTCCAGGCCCAGGGTTACAGGTGAGGCGGCCGGTCCCCGGACCACTATTGTGCACTACGGTACCCCTTAGGCGTACCTTAGTGCACACAACGGCCTTTGGGCGCGGCGGCAAGGGCAGCGCACAGGGCCTCCACCAGGCCGGCGATGGTGTGCTCCCGGGCCACGGCGGTGACCTGGAGGCCGGCCTCCCGGGCCGTCGCCGCCGTGACCGGGCCGATGCAGGCCACCACAGGGGGCACGCCGGCCCGCCCGAGCGCCTCCACCAGGCCGGTGACCGTCGACGAGGAGGTGAAGCAGACCGCGTCAGCCCCCTCGGCGGCGGCCAGAAGGGCAGGGCCGGGCCGGGCCGGGACCGTCCGGTACGCCTCCACCACGTCGACGTCCCAGCCCCTGGCGGAGAGGCCGGCGGGCAGCACGTCCCGGCCGGTGGCGGCCCGCACCAGCAGCACCCGATCCCCCTCCCCGCCCCCGGGCCCGGCCGGCCCGGCGCCCGGCGCCGGCGGGAAGGCCTCGACCAGGCCCTCGCCGACGGCGCGCTCCGGTACCAGGTCGGGCACCAGGCGGTACCGGGCCAGGGCGCCGGCCGTGCCCGGGCCGATGGCCGCGATCCGCGCCCCGGCAAAGGACCGGGCGTCGGCCAGAGCATCCACGAGGGGCGCGACGGCGTTGGCCGAGGTGAAGACCACCCACGTGAAACGCCCCTCGGCCAGCCCGGCAGCGGCGGCTCGCAGGCCGGCGCCGCCGTCGGCCGGGGCCACGATCTCGATCACCGGCACCTCGACAGGCCGGGCGCCCAGCTCCCGGAGCGGGGCCGACAGCGCCGGGGCCTGGGCCCGGGCCCGGGTGACCACCACCCGACGGCCGAACAGGGGCAGGCCCTCGTACCAGCCCACGTCGAGGCCAGCCACCGCCCCGACGACGAAGGTGGCCGGCGGCGCCAGGGCCAGGGCTCCGAGGGCTCCGAGAGTGGTGTGGGCCGAGACCTGCTCGGGTCGCGTGCCCCAGTGGACGGCGACCACCGGGGTGTCCGCTGTCAGGCCGCCGGCCATCAGCCGGCGGGCGATCTCGGCCCGGTGGGCGACGCCCATGAGCACGACGATGGTGCCGCCCACGGCGGCCAGGGCCTCCCAGTTGGTCCCCGCCTCGTCCGTGCTGCGGCGGTGGCCGGTGACCACGGTGAACGACGTCGACAGACCCCGGTGCGTCACCGGCACGCCGGCGTAGGCCGGCACAGCCACCGCCGAGGTGATCCCGGGCACCACCTCGAAGGCCACACCGGCGCCGGCCAGGGCCAGGGCCTCCTCCCCGCCGCGCCCGAACACGAAGGGATCCCCACCCTTGAGGCGGACCACGGTGGCCC